>NZ_LSMW01000015.1:0-280457 GCF_001566765.1 Pseudomonas sp. HUK17 | reverse complement strand
GCGAAGCCCAACAGGACCAAGCCGAGCTCCTCAATGTTGGGCTTCGACGATGGAGCCGTCTCAACCCAACCTACGAGGCGATCCGCCACTGCGGTCCCGTAGGTTGGGCTGAGCGCAGCGAAGCCCAACAGGACTTAGGCCGAACTTCTCAATGTTGGGCTTCGACGGTGGAGCCGTCTCAACCCAACCTACGACGCGATCCGCCACTGCAGTCCCGTAGGTTGGGCTAAGCGCAGCGAAGCCCAACGGGATCAGTCCTCAATGTTGGGCTTCGACGATGGAGCCGTCTCAAGCCAACCTACGCAATCACCGGATAGCCCTGCTCCACCGCCTCGCGGCGCCAGTCCAGCAGGGGCAGATAGGTCGCCTCGTCTACTGCGGTGAAGCCCTCGATGGCGAGGCGCTCGGCCAGCGCAGGATCGGCGGCCAGGCTGTCACTCAGCGCCCCACGCAAAGCCTCAACCTCTGCATCTGACCGGCTGGCGGCGGTGATGAAGGGCAGCGCCGGACTCGGGCGGGTGCGTTGCAAGAGGCGCAGACCGGCGACCCGCTCGGGTTGGGCGCGCTGCAGATAGCCATAGGTCACGGCATCCACCGCGGCCACATCGGCATGGCCTTGCTGCAACAGCGCCAGGCTATTGGCGTGGCTCTCGCTGACGATCACCTCGCCAAAGAAGCGGCCACGCTCGGCCAGGGGCGCCACGGCGAGGCGCAGGAGATTCATGCCGCTGTTGGAATCCAGGCCATTGAGCGCCACTCGCTTGCCGCGCAGATCGGCCAGGCTGGCCACATCCAGGGCGTCGGGCACCAGGATGAAGGCGCAGTGCTCGGCCTCATTGCAACCCTCGAAGCGATAGCGCGGCGCCGCCACCAGACGCACCTGACCGCGCAGGCGGGTCGCCCAGGGATAGCCGCAGGTCTGGGCCAGCAGCAGCTCCGGATGACTCCAGAGCGCCGGCAGTTCCTCGGGTGCGGATTCGAGGGTCACCCCCAGGCGCAACGCCACGGCCTCGGCGAGCTGGCGATAGGCGTCGCGCACCTCGGCGGGCTCGACGTACATGGTAAGGGCGGCGACGGTCATGGGCGGCTCCTGCACGGAAAACCGCCATTATCCCCTATCGTTGCGCCTAGAGCGCGGCCTTCACCCGCTCGGCATTTTCCGCTGGCAGCCAGGACGTCCAGACCTCGGGGTGCTCCTTGAGGAAACGCTTGGCCACGACCTGGGCATCTTCGCGTTTCTCGGCCATGCCAGCGAGGATGCCGTTGAACTGGTCGAGGGGAAATTCGACCTTCTCGAACAGGGTCACCAGGGCCGGCGCCTTGTCGTGCAGGTCGCGGGAGACGCCGATGGTGATCTTGGCTGGTAGCGAGCGCGACGGCAGCGGATCGGGGTTCTTCGGATCCGACAGGGTATCCCAGGCCTTCTGGCTGAACGGTGGTTCTTCCAGCTGGACCAACTTGTAGCGGCCCATCAGCGGTGTCGGCGACCAATAGTAGAAGAGCACCGGTTCACCGCGGCGCATGGCGGTGGCGATGGCGGCGTCCAGCGCAGGGCCGGTACCGGTGCGGAAGTTGGTGTAGCTGTCGGTGAGCTTGTAGGCCTTGAGCTTCTGGCTGTTGACGATCTCGCAGGTCCAGCCGGTCGGGCAGTTCAGGAAGCGGCCCTTGCCCGGCTCCTCGGGATCGCGGAACAACTCTTTATAACGTGGCAGATCGACCACGCTCTTGAGATCCGGCGCCTTGGCCTGGATGCCGCGCTCAGGATCGCCCTTGACCAGGTATTCCGGCACCCACCAGCCCTCGGTGGCGCCCTTGACCGTCTCGCCGACGGCGAACACCTTGCCGGCCTGTTCCGCAGCGCGCCAGGCCGGACTGCGCCCGGCCCACTGCTCGCCGGTGACCTGGATGTCGTTTTGCGCCAGGGCGTTTTCCAGAGTCACGGTGTTGCCCGGTACGCTGTCGGTCTGGCAACCGTAGCCCTTCTCCACCAGCAGGCGCAGGACCTCGGTGGTGAACATGCCGCTCTCCCAGTTGGGGCCGGCGAATTTCACCGTCTTTGGATAGGGACAGCCGCCATCGGCGGCAAAGGCCAGTGGCGCGATGGCGAAACTGGCGAGGGTCAGGGCGAAACGCAGGCGCATGGGCAATTTCTCCGACAAGGGACGCGGGCCTTTCGACCCAAGGTATGGCCATTCGTCTCCGCGGGCCAGAGCTATTTCACAGCGGACCGCCCTCGGCGGTCTTGCGCAGGCCGGCGATCACCGTTTCGCCGGTTTCCCGGGCCAGCTCGGCGTACCAGGCCTGGGTGGCCAGGGGCTCATGACCGTGGGTGATCTCGCAGCGCTTGCGCGCCCGCGCGACGATCCCGGCGACCCGCTCCAGGCGGGCTGCTTCATAGGCCTGGAGCGCTGCCAGGGGATCCTGTTCGGCGTCCAGGCAGCGCGCCAGCACCCAGGCGTCCTCCATGGCCTGGCAACCGCCCTGCCCCAGATCCGGCGCCATGGCATGGGCGGAATCGCCCAGGAGCGCTACCCGGCCCTGTACCAGGGTCGGCAGCGGCCGGGTGTCATGGATTTCCACCCGCGCCACGCCCTGGGGATCCAGCCGTTCGATCAGCCGTTGCACCGGCGGTGCCCAGCCGGCGAAGTGCTCGGCCAGCTCCGCGCGGTAACGGCTGCGGTCGTTGGGTGTGCCCTTGGGCAGGGGTACATCGAAGAAGAAGTAGAATTCATCGCCGCCCATGGGCATCAGGGAGACTCGCTGATGCGCCCCGACGAATTGCGCCCAGTCGTGGGCCTCGGCCAGATCCGGCGCGATCGCTACCCGACCGTTCCAGTTCACGTAGCCGCAATACTCACGGGTGATGGCCCGGCCCGCCACCCGGTCGCGCAGGCGCGAGTGGGTACCGTCGGCGGCGATCAGCAGATCGGCCCGCTCGCGACGCCCGTCGCCAAGGTGCACGGTCACCCCGTCCGCGTCCTGCTCGAAGCCCTCGCAACCGACACCCAGGGTCACCTGATCGGCGCCCACGGCGTCCAGCAGAAGGCGCTGCAGGTGGGCGCGGGCGATGGGCCGTGCCGGTCGGCCCACGGCTGTGTAGAGCGGCAGCAGGCTGAAGTGGGTGAGCAACTGTCCCTGGTGGTCACGGTAACTCATGGTCTGCATGTCGCCACTGACCGCGGCGATGGCGGGCCCCAGTCCCAGGTGTTCGAGCACCTTGACGCCGTTGGGCCAGATGGAGATGGCCGCGCCGATGGGTGCGAGGTCCTGCGCCCGCTCGAACAGGCGGACCCGGTGTCCGGCCTGCTGCAGTGCCAGGGCGGCGGTGAGACCGCCCATGCCAGCACCGGCGATGATGATGTCGAGAGATGGCATGACGGACCTCGTTGGCCGGTAACAGATGCCTTGAGCAAGCAATTTCCTGACCAGGTGGTCAGGTATTGGAATCAGGCCGCTGGCGAAACGAGCGGGGTCGGAAAACGCACCAGCCTGGTGCTCTGCGACCACTCGTCGCTTCGTTTCTAGGCAGGCTGCCCTTCGTCGGCTCGCATGACGCATTCCAGAGCTCTTCTATACTCCTAAGGTAGTCGCCAGTTGCGTTGTACCCAGCGTTCGCCATCCACAGAGGCCCGCTTGCGGCGACCACAGCGGGTGAGGAGCAGGATCATGATCAATCATGTCTGGGGCCTGCTGGCCCATCCCGATCGCGAGTGGCAACAGATTCGTCGCGAAGGGGAAACGGTCGGGCACTTCTTTGCCCATCATGTCGCCTTGCTGGCGGCCATTCCCGTCGTCGCGTCCCTGGTGGGCACCACCACCTTCGGTTGGCGCTTCGGCGGCGGTGAAGCCCATGTGCTGGATCTACCTACTGCGGTGGTACTGGCGGTCATCAGCTATGCGCTGATCATGGCGGCGGTGGTGGCCATGGGGCATGTGATCCACTGGCTGGCGCGGCGCTATCCAGATCGGCCCAGTGCCAATCGTTGCATTCTGTTCGCCGGCTACGTGGCCACGCCCATGTTGCTGAGTGGCCTGGTGGGTTTCTATCCGCTGGTGTGGCTGTGCGCCATCGCCGGCATCGTCGGCCTGGCCTATTCGGCCTACCTGCTCTATACCGGCATCCCCTCCTTCCTCAATATCGATCAACGGGAAGGCTTCATCATGTCCGGCTCCACCCTGGCCATCGGGGTGCTGGTGCTGGAGGTGCTGATGGCCACCACGGTGCTGATGTGGGGTTACGGCCCGGAGCTGTTCGGCTGATCGAACGTCGCTCTGCCGTTGGCAAAAAGCCCGGATCGGTCACCGATCCGGGCTTTTTGTTGGCAAGCGGCTAACGGCGGGAAAAGCCGTAGAGATCCATGGCCAGGATGCCATGGGCGATGCCGTCATGATGGACGCTGAGGGTGCCTTCGGGGTCCGCCGCGCCCAGGGCGACGAACAAGGGCAGCAGGTGCTCGTCGGTAGGATGCGCCTGGCGGGCCTGGGGCGCCTGGCGTCGGTAGTCGAGCAAGGCGTCCAGATCTCGCTCGCGCAAGCGATGTTGGATCCACTGCTGGAAGTCCCGCACATAGCCCGGGGACTCAGCGCCCCCACGACGGAAGTGACCGAGGTTGTGGGTCAGGCTGCCTGAACCGATCAGCAGGGTATCCGCTGGTAGCACCCTGGCCAGCGCCTGGCCCAGGGCATAGTGGTAGTCCGGCCCGCGGGTGGCGCTCATCGACAGCGGCACCACGGGGATTTGCGCGTCGGGATAGAGATAGCGCAAAGGTACCCAGGCGCCGTGATCCAGTCCCTGCGCTTCCGTCTCGGCCTCCCAGCCCTGGTCACGCAAGCCTTGAGCCAGTTGCTCGGCCAGCGCCGGGGCACCCGGCGCGGGATAATCCAGGCGGTAGAGGGCTTCGGGAAAGCCATGGAAGTCATGGATGGTGGCCGGCCGCTTGGCGCTGCCGAATACCGGTATCCGGGTATCGAAGTGCGCCGAGACCACCAAGATGGTGGCCGGGGTCGGCAGTAACCGCCCCAGGGCGCGCCAGGCCGCCCCTGCCGCGCCGGCGTCAAGCGCCTCCATGGGCGACCCGTGGGAAACGAACAGGGTGGGAAGCGACATGGTGGCGACCTCTCGAGTGGATGGATTCAGGCGCGCTTGCGGGCATCCCAGGAAAGCTGACCCGCGCCCAGCAGCGCCAGGGCGGCAGCGGTCACGGCGAGAAAGACCGGATATTCCCAGCCGCCGTCGGGATTGGAAAAGGACCAGCCGTTGCCGAAATGGACTGTCGCCGCGGCGAACAGTTGGACGGCGGCCACTGCCGCGACTGGACGCACCCAGACGCCCAGGATCAGGAGCACGCCCGCGCCCAACTCGAAGAAGGTGACCGGATAGGCCAGCCAGCCGGGAAAGCCCACCGAAGCGAAGAAACCCGCGGTGCCTGGCAAGGTGAACACCAGCAGCTTGGTCAGGCCATGGGCCAGGAACATGGTGCCCAGGGCCAGGCGCAGCAATAGGGCGGCATAGGACGAAGTACGATCGGTCATGCTGATTCTCGAGCAGGGGAAAGATGACCCATTGTCCTGTTTCCAACGCGCGAATAAAGGTGCACTCTGGGAATGAACTGTGCACGCTATGGAAACAATCCTTGGATACCCTGAGAGCCCTGCAGGCCTTCATCAAGATCGTCGAACTGGGTAGCCTGACCGCGGCGGCTGAACGGCTGGAGCTCTCGCGCTCGGCGCTCACCAAGCATCTGGCCGCCCTGGAGCGACACTACGGCACCCGGCTGCTGCAACGTACCACCCGCACCCTGAGCCTGACCGAGGCCGGACGCACCCTCCATGAAGGGCTGGTGCCCCTGCTGGGCGATCTGGAGGCCCTCGAACAGCGCCTGCAGGAAGGCCACGAGCGCCCGCAGGGACGCCTCAGGGTCAGTGCACCCCTGACCTTTGGCGTGCGCCACCTGGCACCGCTGGTGAGCAGTTTCCTGCACGAATACCCCGAGGTCGCCATCGATCTGGAGTTGAGCGATCGTCAGGTGCGCCTGGTCGAAGAAGGCTTCGATCTGGCCGTGCGCATCGGCGATCTCAGCGATTCCAGCCTGGTGGCTCAACCCCTGGGGGCGGTGGAATTGTTCATCTGCGCCGCGCCCGCCTATCTGCAGCGCCACGGTCGTCCCGAGCACCCGGCCGAACTACGCGAGCACCGCTGCCTGCTCTACAGCTACGCCAGCGATGGCGATCTCTGGGAATTCCAGCGTGACGGTGAGCGCCTGCAGGTCAAGGTCAGTGGGCCCTTGCGCGCCAACAATGGCAGTGTCCTGCACCAGGCGGCGCTGGACGGCCATGGGATCATTCGCCAACCGGACTTCCTGGTGGGCGATGACCTGGCGACGGGTCGCCTGCAACGACTGTTCGCCCCTTGGTACACCCAAGCCATCGCCATCCATGCGCTCTATCCCCATCGGCGCCTGGTGCCGGCCAAGGTGCGGCTGTTCATCGCCTGGCTGCAGCGACATCTGGTCACAGCCGAGCACCTGAAAAGACTGCCGTAGGTCGCCGCCGAACGGTCATTGCCGGGGGCTTCGCAGCCTGACGGGGCTTGCCTAGAATCCCTGCCTGTCCCGCCGGCACTGCCGGTTTCTGCGATGGCTGTCGTTCATGTCGACCGAGAATCCTTGCCTCAGCTGTGGCGCCTGCTGCGCCCACTTTCGCGTGTCTTTCTATTGGGGCGAATGCCAGTCGGCAGGCGGCCCGGTGCCCGATTACCTTACCGTCGCGGTCAGCCCCCATCTGGCGGCCATGCAGGGCACCGAGCAGAAGCCGGTACGCTGCGTGGCCCTGCTGGGCGAAGTGGGCTGCGGCACGCGCTGCACCGTCTACGAGAACCGTTCCAGCACCTGCCGCGAGTTCACCGCCGCCTGGGAGAACGGCGAAGCCAATCCCCACTGCGATGCCGCTCGCGCGGCCTATGGCCTGCCGCCGCTGACGCCGCCGTTGCAACCCCATATCTCGCCCGACCGCGTAGCTTAGGCGCTGTACGAAAACTGCCTGCGCTCAGTGATGCTTCGTTGAAAGAACCTTTCGGAATGCTCATTTACCATTTGTAAACTCCGCTTCCTCAAGGTTTTTCGCCTCGCCTCACCATCGCTCGGCGACTTTTCGTTCAGCGCCTAGAGGAAACCAAACGGCCATCGCCGCTGCCCAAAAAGGCGACGGCTGGGCTGTGAAGCGTGGAAAATGCAGTGCGGATCAGGTTTTCACGTCCCTGCTAGATCGAATACCCTATCGTTCTTTCGCCCGCTATGCGTATCCTGTAGCGCCGAACAACAAGGCTGCTTCAACCGGCCACGTAGAGGCTTACAAAGGCTCTACGCAAGGCAAAGCTGCCGCTATACTGCCTGGCCAATACTCACACATGGAGTTTTTACATGAATAAAGCTGAGCTGATCGACGCCATTGCCGCGTCTGCCGACCTGCCCAAGGCCACCGCTGCCAAAGCCCTGGACGCCTTCACCACTGCGGTGACCGACGCCCTGAAGCAAGGCGACAGCGTCAGCCTGGTCGGTTTCGGAACTTTCGCAGTAAAAGAGCGCGCTGCTCGCGAAGGCCGCAACCCGCAGACCGGTGCCACCATCAAGATCGCCGCTGCCAAGCTGCCCGGCTTCAAGCCCGGCAAAGGCCTGAAAGACGCCGTCAGCTAAGACTGCGTTGGTCGATTCTTGTCTTCCGGGCGCTGCAGAGCGCTTCGGAAGACAGTCCTCCGCCCCACCCGCTCGTTCCCCCTCCCTGCTTTTCGCCTCCGCGCCCTAGTGAAAATCCCGACTCGACACCAAGAGTTCGTCGAGCAGCGGACTCAGATCGGTCAAGCGACCGGCGATCAGGTGCTGCACCCCCGCCTCCCGTTCCAGATGCCCCTCGACCTGTAGCAGCCGTGCCTGCAACAGCGGTCGTCGCTGCTGTTCGCCCACCGCGCGCCAAACCACCACATTGAGCATGCCGTGCTCGTCTTCCAGGGTGACGAAGATCACCCCGCTGGCCGTGCCTGGACGCTGTCGTCCGCGCACCAGTCCGGCCACTCGCACCAGGGCGCCGGGCCTGATCTCGTCCAACTGACGGAAGTCCCGGCAGCGCCGCGCCTGGAGTTCGCCACGCAGCAGGCTCAGCGGATGCGGCCCCAGGGTGGTGCCCAGCATGCGGTAGTCGGCATGGACCTCTTCGGCAACGCTGGGCGCGGGCAAGGCCAGGCGCTCCTCTTGAACGCTATCCGCCGCCGCGAACAGCGGCAGCTGGCGCTCCACCCCGGCCATGGCCCAGCGCGCCTGATGGCGATCCCCGGCGAGCTCGGCCAGGGCGCCGGCCTCGGCCAGTTGCCCGCGGGCCCGGGCATCCAGTTCGGCCCGGCGGCAGAGGTCCTCGATGTCGCGAAAGGGCTGCGTACCCCGCGCCACCACCAGGCGGCGGCCGACCGCTTCCGCCAACCCCTGCACCAGGCGCAGGCCCAGGCGGATCGCCGGCTGATGGCCAGCGCTCGCCTCCAGCCGGCAGTCCCAGTCGCTGGCCTGCACGGTCACGGCGCGCACCTCGACGCCATGGCGTCGAGCGTCCTGCAGCACCTGGTCGGGACTGTAGAAGCCCATGGGCCAGCTGTTGACCAGGGCACAGGCGAAGGCGGCCGGTTCATGGCATTTGAGCCAGGAGCTGGCATAGGTCAGCAGGGCGAAGCTGGCGGCATGGGATTCGGGAAAGCCGTAGCTGCCGAAGCCCTTGATCTGCTCGAAGAGGCGCGCGGCGAATTCCGGGCGATAGCCGCGCTCGACCATGCGACTGTGCAACCGCTGACGATGAGGTTCGAGGCCGCCATGACGCTTCCAGGCGGCCATGGAGCGGCGCAGCTGATCGGCTTCGCCCGGGGTGTACTGGGCAGCGGTCATGGCGATCTGCATCACCTGCTCCTGGAACAGCGGCACTCCTAGGGTGCGCTCCAGGGCTGGCCGCAATTCGTCATGGGGATAGTCCGCCACTTCCTCGCCACTCCGGCGGCGCAGATAGGGATGCACCATGTCGCCCTGGATCGGCCCGGGCCGGACGATGGCCACCTCGATCACCAGGTCGTAGAGGGTTTGCGGCCGGAGGCGCGGCAGCATGGCCATCTGGGCGCGGGATTCGATCTGGAACACCCCCACCGTGTCGGCGCGGGAGATCATGGCGTAGGTGGGCGCATCCTCCTGGGGCAGGCTGGCCAGGGTCCAGCGCTGGCCACGCCAGTCAGCGACCAGGTCGAAGCAGCGGCGCAGGGCGCTGAGCATGCCCAGGGCGAGGATGTCGACCTTGAGCAGGCCCACGGCATCGAGGTCGTCCTTGTCCCACTGGATCAGGGTGCGCTCGGGCATGGCGGCATTCTCCACCGGCACCAGCGTAGCCAGGGGCGCCTCGGAGATGACGAAGCCGCCGGGATGCTGGGAGAGATGCCGGGGAAAACCGATCAGTTGACCGGCGAGGATGAGCACCCGCTGCAGCAGCGGGCTGTCGGGATCGAAACCGGCTTCGCGCAGACGTGCGGGGCCGGGGATCTCGTCGGTCCAGCGCCCGGCGCACCCGGACAGGGCGTCGAGCTGATCGCCCGGCAGGCCCAGGGCCTTGCCGACATCGCGCAGGGCGCCGGCGGCATGGTAGGTGCTGACCACCGCGGTGAGCGCGGCCCGTTCGCGGCCATAGCGGCGGAAGACGTACTGGATCACCTCTTCGCGACGCTCGTGCTCGAAGTCGACATCGATGTCGGGCGGTTCGTCGCGCTCGCGGGAGATGAAGCGCTCGAACAGCAGGTTGCCGGTGAGCGGATTCAGCTCGGTGATGCCCAGCACGTAGCAGACCACCGAGTTGGCTGCCGAACCGCGGCCCTGGCAGAGGATGTGCTGGCGGCGGGCATGGTCGACGATGTCGTGCACGGTGAGAAAGTAGTTCTCGTAGCCCTTCTCGGCGATCAGCGCCAGCTCCCTGGCTACCTGGTCGGTGACCTTTTGCGGCGGTCCCTCCGGCCAGCGCCAGGCCAGGCCGCGGCGGGTCAACTCGGCCAACCAGGAGCCGGCGGTCTGGCCGGCGGGTATCACCTCCTGGGGATAGCGATAACGCAACTCGCCCAGATCGAAGCGACAGCGGGCGGCGATCTTCAGGGTTGCGGCGCGCAAGGCATCGGGATAAAGCCCTTCGAGCACCGTCAGCGGGCGCAGATGCCGCTCCCCGTTGGGATGCAGGCGATAGCCGGCCTCGGCCACTGGCAGGTGGTGGCGGATGCTGGTGAGCACATCCTGCAGGGCACGACGACCGCGGGTATGCATGTGCACGTCGCCGCAGGCCACCGGCGGCAGCCCCAGTTGCTCCCCCAGTGCCTGCAACTGCATGAGCTGGGCGGCGTCATCGGCGCCGCGCAGCAATTCCACGCCTAGCCAGAGGCGTTCGGCGAAGACCTGCTTGAGCCAGGCGCCCTCCTCGGCCAGGGGTTCGCCGCCCGGCAACCAGATGGCCAGCAGCCCGGGCAAGGGGTGCTGCAAATCCGCGCGACCCAACTGGTAGCGGCCCTTGGGCGCACGGCGGCGCGCCCGGGTGATCAGGGCGCAAAGAGACTCGTAGCCCGGCAGATCCTCCACCAGCAGCACCAGGCGCAGGCCGTCGTCCAAGGTCAGCTCGCTGCCAACGATGAGCGGCAGTCCGACCTGCCGCGCCGCCTGCCAGGCGCGGACGATGCCGCTCAGGGTGCCTTCGTCGGTGATGGCCAGGGCGGCGTAGCCCAGCGCCTTGGCTCGCTCGAACAATTCCAGGGCGCTGGAGGCACCGCGCTGGAAACTGAAATTCGACAGACAGTGCAACTCGACATAGCCGCTCATGCGAACCAGCCCTGGATCCACCAGGGCGCCTCCTCGCCATAGCGGCGGAAGGCCCAGGCTTGGCGTCCGTCGGCCACCTCGATGCGGTAGTAGTCGCGGCGTTGGTCGCCGCCGTCCCACCAGCCGCTTTCGATGCGTTCAGGACCGGCCAGGATCCGGCGTGGCTGACCGTCGAGGGGGCGCGGTTCGCGCAGCAGCCAGCCCGGACGCAGGCCGGGCAGCACAGTCTCCAGGCGTCGCTCGTGGCGCCAGACCAGGGCGCGCTCAGGCCGATGATCCGCCTGAATGCCGAGGCCGAGCACGGCCTCCTCGCCCAGCCGGGCACGCAGACGCTCGCGCAGCACCTCCCAGCCCACGGCCTGGGCCGGGCGTTCGTCGAACAGGCCATGGCGTTCCGGCACGAAGAGCGGCAATTCCTCGCTTTCCAGGCGCAGCGCCAGAACCGGCGCCACCACCTGCAACTGTTCGAGGCGGCCACGGGCGAATTCGAACAGCAGGGCGGCATCGCGCTCGGGGGCCAGCAGGCCGATGGTGAGGGTGGTGGCCGGCCCCTGGCGATGTTCCAGCCAGAGCAGGAAGCGCTGCACGCCACGGTCACGACTGGCCAGCCAGGCGGCCAGGTCGGCGGTGAGGCGGCGCAGTGGAAACAGCAGGGCCTGGTGGGAGTCCACCTCGAAATTGAGTTCCACCCGCGCCACGAAGCGATCGGGCGGCCGATAGAACTCCAGCGCCAGACTGCGACTGCCGCCCAGCAGATCCAGCTGCTGCAGAAGCTCCGGCGCGAAACGCCGGGCCAGGGCGGCCCTGGGCAGGGCCTTGAGCTGCTCCAACCGGCGGATACCCATGCGCGTCAGCGCCTGGGCTTGCTGGGGGGCGAAACCGGCGCGCTCCACGGGCAGCCGATCGAGCAGGCGCGGCAGGTCATCCGGAGAGGCGATGAGACCATCGGCGACATTGGTCAGCATGCGCGCCGCCACCGGATTGGGTGCCAGGGCCAGCCGATGACGAAAGCCCAGGCCCTGGAGCTCCTGACGCAGGCGCCGCTCCAGCCGCGGCCAGGGACCCAGCAGCGGCAGGCTGGACTGGATCTCCAGCAGCAGCGCCCGCGGATAGTGGCGACTGACCTGGGAGCTGAAGCCATAGCCCCAGGCCGCCAACAGCGCCTCGGCCGTCTCGATGAGCGCCGGATCATGTTCCTGCTGCTCGAAGTCACGGGTCAGCGCCTGGGCGGCGGCCAGGGTCAGGCCAGGGCGCAGTCCCAGGGCTCGCGCGGCCGGATTGACCGCCCGCAGCAGGCGACGCTGGGGCGGACCGGAAAGCAGCACCAGCGGCTGCTCCGGCTGCGGATGGCGGCGCAGCACGGCATCCAGCGCCAGCTGCGGAAAGAGGATGCAGGCCCAGCGCATGGCCAGCTCAAGCGCCGCCGGCCAGATCGAGCACGCCGGGCTGACCGCCCCGGCATTTGCGGATATGTAGCCGTTCCAGCGGCGCCCTGAGTTCCAGGCGCAAGGCCGCCGGCGAGGGATTGTCCAAGGCGGCGGCCGGGCGCAGGGCGAAGGCCAGGGTGCGACCGCTCTCGGCGGCGACCTGCAGCCGGCGCAGCTGGCGATCATCGGCGCGCTCGGGCCAGCAGAGCACCGCGCCGAAGCATCCCGAACGCAGGCACTGCTCGGCGGCCCAGAGCACCTCGGCGCCCTGGGCGCGGATCACCACCAGGGAATCCAGCACTACGCCGGCCGCCTGCCAGGCCAGGGGATAGGGCAACAGCGGCGGGCCGATCAGGGCGATGCGTTCGGCGGCTTGGCTCAGGCGCGCCAGGGTTGGCCAGAGCAGCCGCAACTCGCCATGGCCGGGGCCGGCGAGCAGCAATTCGGTCAGCGCCGCCTCGGGCCAGCCGGCGCCGGGCAGATGGGCATCCAGGGCGGCGACCCCGGTGGGCTGGTCGCTGCGCCGGGCGTCGGGACTGGTCTGCCCCTTCCAGAGACGCCGCTCCTCGAACAGCCGGGCCAGGCTGGCGCCGCCGCTCATGCCGCCAGACCTGCAGGGGTGTTATCCATGGCCATCGCCTCAATCTGTATATGCATACAGTATTAGAGGCGATCCGCATCGGGGTCAAGTCGAACCGGTGTCCGCGTCGATGAGGGGATCGGTCAGATCCAGATCACCACGCCGATCAAGGCAGCCAGCAACAGCCACTGTTCGAGGTAGTAGCGGAAGCGGTTGCGCTTCTTCAGCGCCTTGCCGCGTTGACGGATGCGATAGAGATGCCGGAAGGCACGGTTGAGGCCACCGGTGCGGTCGCTGGCGTCATTGGGCGAGGCCGCCGAGGCCAGCAGGGTACCGCTTATCCAGCGGTTGAAGGCACCGGCCCAGCGATAGCGCAGCGGTCGCTCGATGTCGCAGAACAGGATGATGCGATCCTGCTCGGTGGTGTTCTCGGCGTAGTGGATGAAGGTTTCATCGAACACCACTGCCTGGCCATCGCGCCAGTGATAGCGCTGGCCGTCCACCTCGATGAAGCAGCGTGGGTCGTTGGGCGTGGCCAGGCCCAGGTGATAGCGCAGGGAGCCGCCATAGGGATCGCGATGGCGCACCAACCGCGACCCGGGCGGCAACTCGGCGAACATGGCCGCCTTGACCGTGCCGATGCCCCGCAGCAATCCGGTGGTCTGCGGGCACAGCTGCATGGCGGAAGGATGGCTGTCGCCGTACCACTTCAGATAGAAGCGCTTCCAGCCGCTCTTGAAGAAGGAGTTGAAGCCGGCATCGTTGTGCTCGGCGGCTTTCTTGATCTGGCCGGCACGCAGCAGGGCCAGGGCTTCGTCACGAATGAGCTGCCAGTTGTCCTGCAGCACCTGGAGCTCGGGAAAGCGTTCCACCGGGTGATAGGGCTGGTTGGGTACCCGCGACGTCAGGAACATGAAGGTGTTCAGCGGTGCCAACACCGTCGAATGATCACCTAGCTGACGCAGGAAGCGATGACGCACCCGACCGCGAAAATGCACGTACAACACACAGAGAAAGAAACCGCCGATCACGAACCACTTCACGCGTCACTGTCCTGAAAAGAATGTTTCAAGATGTTATACGCTCCACCGGCATCAGACCTAACTCTAAGGTCTGACGATTAGCCGCAGGCTTGCACGGAGACGTGCACCGCCGCTGGGAGCCATGACGGGCATCTTGTATCCTGCAGGTGACACTTCGAGCGCCCGGAGGGCCTCATCATGCGTTCGCTACTCTATGGCCTGCTGCTCGCCAGTGGCGTCGTGGCCGCTCAGGATGTCTACAAATGCGTGGACGACCAGGGCCAGACGACCTATACCCAGGGCGCTTGTCCGACGAATAGTCAGATCACTACCATTCCGCTGCAGCGTTTGCCCGACAGCAACGGCTTCACTCCCCCGCCAAAACCCGCCACGCCACCGCCAGCCACTGCGCCGCGCGAGATCACCGTAGTCCCCGCGCCGGCCAGCAGCCGTCAGCGCCCGGTCGATGACGTCACCGTGGTCGGCAGCTCTTCCTCCTCTTCCAGCTTTCGCCAGGAAACCCAGGTGCGCAGCGGCGGCATCCTCTATCAGCCGGTGCCGATCTACATCGACCGCCGGCCGCGTGACGAGACCTGGCACATGGTGCCCCACCCCCAGGCGCAGCCGCCGGCTCCGCCTACTCAGCAGATTTACGGTATCCCTTTCAAACGCTGAAAGGCGGTAACCACTGCCTAAAGACGATGCAGGAAGTTGACGACGAACTTGCGTCCCTCGGTGCGGTTCTCGGCGTCCTGCTCGAAGTAGCTGTTGACGGTGACCAGGTTCTGTCTGGAAAAGGCGTAGGTGAAACCCGGACCCCAGGCCCAGACCTTTTCCCGGCGTCCGCTGACGTCATGGCCATCCACCTGGGTATCGGTGATCTGCCGGAGCCAATAGCCGCTCAGGCCGATGCTGAGTCGGTCGTTCAGCGCGTACTGGGTGGCGAAGTTGGCATGCAGTGCCTGGCCGGCCTGGGTGTCCGAGACAGCGCCGAAGCTACGCAGCGGCTGGTCGTTCTTGCCATTCCACAGGTACCAGAAGCGCCCGGTCACCGACCATTGGGGCGTCAGCCAGTAGGTGGTGGCGTAATAGGGATTGAAGGACCAGAAGTTGCTGCCCGGATTGATCGCTCGGTCGCGGTCGTAGCGGCCGGTGGGGGCGACGATCTCGGCCTCGATGCGCTGCGCCCAGCGCGGTCCGCCGTCGGGGCGGGTGGTGGTGGGTAACTGCAGGAAGGCGCCCAGGGTCAGGTCCCCTACCCCTTCGCGGGCGCTCAGCGCCTGGCCGCCGAGGCCATCGTCGACATCGGCATGGGCCAGCAAGGGCAGGATGGCGGTGAAGCCGGGCATGGCACCGTTGGCCAGCGGCTGCCCCAGGTAGATCAGCTGGGTGACCGGGGCGAAGGTGGTCAGGTCCTGCTTGGGCAGGGGCAGCTTGCGGCCATTCTGATCGTTGAAGCGACTGGTCTTGCCATAGATCAGGTATTCCGCCAGGTACCAGCCAGGGCCGTCCGGTGCCGGGGCACCATCATAGAAGCTGGTGGAACCGAGGTTGAGACCGGGCAGGTCGTAGGCCTGAGCCAGCGTGGAGGCGAGACTGGCCGCGGCCAGCAGACCGAATCGGGAAAGTGTGCGCATGACGTCGTCCTGGGATTGTTCTTGTTGTGGGAACACGCGATCACCGCACCTGGGCAGGCGCGGCGATCCGGGTCAGACGTAACTGGCGGCCAGGCCGCCATCCACTGGCAGATTGGCGCCGTTGATCCAGCGCGAGGCATCGCTGCAGAGGAAGGCGATGACCGCGGCCACCTCGTCGGCCAGCGCCGGACGCAGGATGCGCTGGCTGTCGCGGGCGACCCGCTCTTCACCCAGCATGCTGACGAAGTCACCGAGGATGGGCGTGAACACCGGGCCCGGCGCCACGCAATTCAGCCGCACGCCGAATTCGCGGAACCAGGTCTGGGACTGCACGAAGCTCCAGACGATGAGCGCCTCCTTGAAGTACTGGTAGCAGGTGGCCTGCTCCACCGGATGGGCCTCCAGCCAGGCCTGGGCCTGGGCGAAGTCGGCGATTTGCGCCAGTTCGCGGTGCCGCTCCAGGCGCTGCGGCCATTCGGCGCCGAGGATGGAGGTGACGTTGACGATGGCCCCGCCCTGCCCCAACCGCGCGACCAGTTGCTGGCTGAGCAACCGCAGGCCGAGGTAATTGACCCGGGCCACTGCCTCCCGGGGTGCCGTGCCCGGTACCCCGGCGATGTTGCACAGGCCGTGCAGGTGCGCCGGCAGGCGACCGACCAGGGCGGCGATGCTGTCGGGATCGCCCAGGTCGGCCTGGTGGAAGTCGTCCAGGCTGAACTGGGGCTGATTGCGGTCGACGCCGATCACAGTGGCGCCTTGGAAGCGTGCCAGGCGCGCCAACTCGGCGCCAATGCCGGAGGCCACGCCGGTGATCACTAGAGTCTTGCCATTCAGGGTCATGGGATTTTCCTCTTGTTGTTATTGGGGGTGAAACAAGGGTTTGGAGCCTGCTCAAAGGCTTGCGAGCTAGAGCCAAACAAGGCGAACACGGCTGAGGAAGCGGATCGGACCCGCGCTCGGGTTTACGAGTGGTAAATGAGCATTCCGATCGGGCTGGCGACCCAGGTCGTGTTCAACGCGGTTTGGCCGACGCGCAGCAGCCTTTGAGCAGGCTCTCAGAAGGGATAGCGTGGCGGCTCGTTATGCTCGGTCACCCATTGCCACTGGCTGTAGTCGTCCCAGTTGCACAGGCCACCGACGCTGCCGCCATTGCCGGACTGGCCACGGCCGCCGAAGGGATTGACCACCTCGTCGTTCACCGTCTGGTCGTTGAGGTGCAGCATTCCGCACTCCAGCCGTTCGCCCAGGGCCCGGGCCCGCGCCAGGGAGCCGGACAGCACACCGGCCGCCAGGCCATAGGGGGTGCGGTTGGCCAGGTCGATGGCCTCGGCTTCGTCGGCGAAGGTCACCACGCTGGCCACCGGGCCGAAGACTTCCTCATCGAAGGCCCGCATGCCGGGGCGGACGTCGGCGAGCACCGTGGGGGCATAGAAGAGGCCTTCGTGATGACCGCCCTGCAGCAGCCGGGCACCGGCGGCGAGGCTATCGGCGACGATGCCCTGCACCCGTCGCAACTGCCGGTCGTTGATCAGCGGGCCAAGTTGGGTGCTGGGCTCCAGAGGATCACCCAGGCGCAGGGCGGCGGCGCGGGCGACCAGGCGTTCGCTGAAGGCGGCGGCGATGCGCTGGTACACCAGGATCAGGCCGGTGGCCATGCAGATCTGGCCCTGGTGCAGGAAGCTGCCCCAGGCGGCGCAGCTGGCGGCGCGGTCGAGATCGGCGTCATCGAGCACGATCAGCGGATTCTTGCCGCCCAGCTCCAGCGCCACCTTCTTCAGATGGCGTCCGGCGCTTTCCGCCACCTGGCGCCCGGCCTGGGTCGAGCCGGTGAAGGCGATCATCCGCACCTGGGGATGGGCGCAGAGCGCTGCCCCGGTCTCGGCGCGACCGGGCAGCACCTGCAGCACGCCTTTGGGCAGGCCGATGGCCTCGAACAGTCGGGCGATCAGCACGCCGCCGCTCACCGGCGTCTGGTGATCCGGCTTGAGTACCACGGCATTGCCGCAGGCCAGCGCCGGGGCCACGGCGCGCAGGGAAAGGATCAGCGGGAAGTTGAAGGGCGAGATCACCCCCACCACGCCATGGGGCAGGCGGCGGGCATAGGACAGGGCACCACGCTCGCTGGGCAGAACCACGCCATGGGGCTGCAGCAACTGGCCGGCGACCTGCTGCAGGATGACTCCGGCTTCGCGCAGCTCCAGCTCGGCCTTGGGCAGGATGCCGCCGGTCTCCCGGGCGATCAGGGGTGCCAGTTCGGCGCGATTCAATTCGAGCTGCGCGGCGGCCGCCAGGAACAGCGCGGCCTTTTGCCGGGCCGTCCAGGCGGCCCAGGCCGGTTGCGCCTGGGCCGCCTTGGCGCAGGCCTGGTCGATGTCGGCGACGCTGGCGAGGCCCGTGCGATGCAGGGGCTGGCCGGTGGCGGGTTCGATGACCTCCAGGGTGCCGCCCTGGGCGGCGATCCAGTCGCCATCGAAAATCCGCTCGCGCCAGGGTGCGCCGTCCAGGAACGGCGTGGATGGTCTGCTCATAGCCTTCTCCTTGTTGTTATCGGGCCGCGGTGGGCACAGACAACGGAGCAAGGGCTGTGCCCAGCCCGGGCTGGCAGGAGAAAGAGCCGTTCAATCAGGGACTTGCTGATTTAGGTGGGCAAAGACACCCGGCCTACCCGGCAAACGCCTTGCTCAAAAGATAAAGTTATGAGGTATAACCTTTTTCTCGATTGCGCATTTGCGCAATTCACCTGGGAAGTCGTGCCATGGCCCGGTCCGAACGCCTGTCCCTCAACGCCTTGCAGCAGGTCACCCCTGGCCTGTACCGGGGCGACAGCGCCGCCTGGGACGGCAGCGCCAGCCCGACCCAGGCGGAACTGGCCGAGTGCCTGTTCTTCTCGCCCGGAGATGGGCGCATCTGGCTCAACGACCAGCGCATGCTGCTGGTGCACGCCTCCGCCTTTGGCGCCCTGCGGCGCGAGCTGATCGGCGCCCTGGGTCAGGAACGCGCCCGCGGCCTGCTGACCCGGGTCGGCTATCTGTCCGGGGTGCGCGACGCCGAGCTGGTGCGCAAGCGCTGGCCCCAGGCCGACGCCGCCGCCATCTTCGCGGCCGGCACCCGCCTGCACGGCCTGGAGGGGCTGGTGCGGGTCGAGCCGCTGCATTTCGAATTCGATGTCGACCAGGGCCGCTATGGCGGCGAATTCCTCTGGCACCACTCGGCCGAATGCGACGAGCACCAGATCGCCCATGGCCAGGGCAGCGATCCGGCCTGCTGGATGGAGATCGGCTATGCCATCGGCTACGTCAGCAGCCTGTTCGGCCGCCTGGTGATCTTTCGCGAGGTGGAATGCCGGGCCATGGGCCACCATGTCTGCCGGGTCGAAGGCCGCAATGCCGAACGCTGGCCCGACGTGGCGGAGGACCTGCGCTATCTCAATGCCGCGGGCGATGGTACCCCTGAGAGGACTGCCACCGAACGCCTGCCCGCGCCCCTGCCCCACGCCGTCGACGGCCAGCCGCTGGTAGGCGCCTCGGCGGCCTTCAACGGCGCCTTCCAGGCGCTACAACGGGTCGCCCCGACCCCGGCCACGGTGCTGCTCACCGGCGAATCCGGGGTGGGCAAGGAGCTGTTCGCCAGCCACCTGCACCGTCTCAGCCACCGCGCCGACGGCCCCTTCGTCGCCCTCAACTGCGCGGCCATTCCCGAGAATCTCATCGAAGCCGAATTGTTCGGCGTGGAGCGCGGTGCCTATACCGGCGCCAACCAGTCCCGCGCCGGGCGCTTCGAACGGGCCCAGGGCGGTACGCTGTTCCTCGACGAGATCGCCTGCCTGAGCCTGCCCGGTCAGGGCAAGCTGCTGCGCGCGCTGCAGGAGCGCGAGATCGAACGGGTCGGCGGCAGCCGCACCCTCAGGGTGGACGTACGGGTAGTCGCCGCCACCAACCTGGACCTGCGCGAAGCGGTGCGCCGTGGCGACTTCCGCGAAGACCTCTTCTATCGTCTCAACGTCTATCCCATCGGCATCCCACCCCTGCGTAACCGCCGCGACGACGTACCGCTGCTGGTGGATCTGTTCCTGCGCCGCTTCTGCGCCGCCTACGAACGTCCGCCGGTGGGGCTGACCATGCGCGCCCTCAAGGCGCTGCTGCGCTACGATTTTCCCGGCAACGTACGGGAATTGCAGAATCTGGTGGAGCGCGGGGTGATCGCCAGCGATCCGGGCGAACTCATCGACCTGCCCCACCTGTTTCGCGGCGAGCCGCTGCCGGCCGACCTCCTGGAACCGGCGCCGCAGACAGCCGGCTGGCTGGAGCGCCTCGGCGTGGCTGGCGAACGCCCGCTGCACCTGGGCCAGCTGGAAGCCGAGCTGCTCGACGAAGCCCTGGCGCACAGCCACGGCAACGTGGCCGCCGCGGCACGACTGCTCGGCCTGAGTCGTGCCCAGTTCGCCTATCGCCATCGACGCGCGAGACGGGATCTGGACTAGAATGACCCCTCGATACCCTCCTCTCGCCATCTCCGACGGAAGCCCTTCCCGCCGATGAGTTCCCCCGACGACGCCACGCCCCTGGACCCTGCCGCCACTCCCTGGCTGGACACCGCCGTAGGCTATGCCCTGCGCCGCGCCCAGATGAAGATGTTCCAGCACCTGGTGGACAGCCTGGCTGAATACGACCTGCGCCCTGCCCAGTTCACCGCCCTGGTGATCCTCGAACAGGAACCGGGCCTGATGCAGGCCGACCTGGCCCGGCGCCTGGCCATCGAGCCGCCGCAACTGGTCCTGCTGCTGAACAAGCTGGAACGCCAGGGCCTGGCCGAGCGGGTGCGCGGCACCCAGGATCGCCGCGCCTACGCCCTGCACCTCACCGAGCAGGGCCGCGCCCTGGTGGGCGAACTCAAGGAACGCGCCGCTGCCAGCGACCGTGCCGCCAGCGCCCCGCTGGACGACGCCGAACGAACCGAGCTGTTGCGCCTGCTGCGCAAGCTCAATGGAGAGCTGGGCTGAAGGTTGATCGCCGGGTGTTGGGCTTCGCTGCGCTCAGCCGCAACCTACGAAAAGCTAGCTTGCACCGATCGCCCCCTCTCCATCAGAGAGAGGGTTGGGGTGAGGGAGATTGGCAGCGTCTGGGGCAGCGCCCTGTTAGGCTTCGCTGTGCTCAGCCGCAACCTACGGAAAGCTAGCTTGCACCGATCGCCCCCTCTTCCTCGGGGAGAGGGCCGGGGTGAGGGAGATCGACAGCGCCTGAGGCAGCGCCCTATTGGGCTTCGCTGTGCTCAGCCGCAACCTACGGAAAGCCAACCTGCACCGAACGCCCCCTCTCCCTCGGGGAGAGGGCTGGGGTGAGGGGGACCCCGGTACCTATCGTCACGCCCTGATCAACAGCGGCGCCGTTCCGCGATAGCAGGCTTCCAGGCGTTCCGCGCGATGGGTCAGGACGCTGCGCTGGTTGAGCGAGCCCTTGTCGGTGATCTCACCACGGTCGGCGGATGGCGGTTCCTCCTGCAGGGCGATCCATTCCAGGCGGCTGGCGTTGCCCGAGGCCTCGCGATTGAGGCGCTTGAGCCAGGCGGCGAACCAGTCCTGCACCGGCGCGCTGGCCAGTACCGTGGCGGCATCGACGCCGTCGTCCAGCCCGGCCAGTTGCCGGCAATCCGCCAGGCGCGGGAAGACCAGCAGTCCCAGACACTCGCGATCCGGCGCCGCCACCACCACGTCCTGCACCAGCGGCGTGCCCTCCAGCACCGCGCGATTGCGTAGGGGACCGACGCTGACGAACACCCCGGACGACAGCTTGAAGTCCTCGGCGATGCGGCCATCGAACATCAGGCCCAGTTGCGGGTTGGCCGGATCGACCAGCTTGAGGGCATCGCCCGAGCAGTAGAACCCCTCTTCGTCGAAGCAGGCGGCGGTCTGGCCGGCATCGCGCCAGTAGCCAGGCATGATGTGCGGCCCGCGGAAGCGCCCTTCCAGCTTGCCGTCCACCGGCACCAGCTTGAGTTCGCACCCCGGCGCCGGTACCCCGACGTAGCCGGCCACCGACAGGGGTCCGGTGGTGAAGGTGCAACTGGGCGAGGCCTCGGTCATACCCAGGCCGGCCATCATGCGGATGCGTTCGCCGCAGTGGGCCTCGGCGATGCGATCCAGACGATCCCAGACGCTTTGCGACAGCCCCGCCGCGGCAAAGAAGAACAGCCGCATGCGGGCGAAGAAGCGCTCGCGCAACCTGGCGTCACTTTCCAGCGCATTGGCCAGCTCTTCCCAGCCGCGCGGCACCGTCAGGTAGGCGGTGGGTGATACCTCGCGCAGGTTGCGCAGGGTCTCGCCGAAGCCCTGGGGCGTCGGCTTGCCTTCGTCCAGATAGAAGGTGCCGCCGTTGTAGAGCACGATGCCCAGGTTGTGGCTGCCGCCGAAGGTGTGGTTCCAGGGCAGCCAGTCCACCAGCACCGGCGGCTCTTCGCCAAACACCGGAAAGGTCTGCAGCAGCATCTGCTGGTTGGCGCAGAGCATGCGCTGGGTGGTGGTCACCGCCTTGGGCAACTTGGTGGAACCCGAGGTGAAGAGAAACTTGGCGATGCTGTCCGGGCCGGTCGCGGCGAAGGCACGCTCGGCCGCGGCCAATTCACCGCGAGCGAGCAGCGACTCGAAGGCCAGGCTGATGCGCCCCTGTACCTGACCCCGGGTCGCGATCACCGGCACGTTGGCCGGCAGCACGGCGTCCAGCGCCTTCTGGAAGGCCGGACCATCGCTGACGAACACCAGTCCCGGCTGCAGCAGGCCGCAGACATGGCGCAGCTTGGCGTGATCCTGGGACAGCAGTGCATAGCCGGGTGACACCGGGCAGAAGGGAATGCCGGCGTAGAGGGCCGCCATGGCCAATTGCAGATGTTCGGGATCGTTGCCGGAGAGGATCGCCAGCGGGCGTTCGGCGGAGAGGCCGAACTCCAACAGCGCGGCGGCCAGCTGGCGCACCCGCTGCAGCATCTCGCCATAGGAGAAGTCGCGCCAGGCGCCGCCGGCTTCCCGTGCGGCGAAGAAGGTGCGGTCCGGGGCCACCGTGGCCCAGTGCAGCAGCCGGTCCAGCAGTCGCGGCGGCGGCGGAGTCAGGGCTTCCTGGGAGGCCATGTAGAGCAGTCCATCCCGCTCTTCCACGGTGACGCCGGGGTGGCCCAGGGTCACCGGGCGATAGCGCAGCGGCTGATCAGCGGGCGCGCGGGTGTGCGTGACGTGACTCACCTTGAATTCTCCTCTGGGCTGGCGCCCAAGGGCGCCTCTTATTGTTGTCGCGACAGGAGCGAGGGACGGCGGACGCGGATCAGATCGGGTAGTGGCGCGGCCCCGTCTGCAGCGTCACCCAGCGCAACTGGGTGAAGTGGTCGATGGAGGCGCGCGAACCGAAGCTGCCGTAGCCGCTGGACTTGACGCCGCCGAAGGGCATCTGCGCCTCGTCGTGCACCGTGGGGCCGTTGATGTGGCAGATGCCGCTCTCCACCCGCTGGGCCAGCGCCAGGGCGCGGGCGGTGTCGCGACTGAAGATGGCGGACGAGAGACCGAATTCGGAATCGTTGGCCAGGCGCAGCAGGGCTTCGTCGCCCTCGGCACGGATCACCACCGCGACCGGTCCGAAGGATTCCTCGGCATAGAGTTGCATCTCGGCGGTGACGCTATCCAGCAGGGTCGGCTGGAGGATACTGCCGTCGAGCCCGCCGCCACAGACCAGCCGGGCGCCCTTGCCCACGGCGTCGTCGATCATGGCCTTGATACGGGTGCCGGCGCTGGCGTCGATCAGCGAGCCCAGCACCGAGTCGGGCGCGCTGGGATCACCGGCCCTGAGGGTGCGCACCTTGGCCGCCAGGCGCTCGACGAAGGCGTCGGCGATGCGGCTGTCCACCAGCAGGCGCTCGGTGGACATGCAGATCTGCCCCTGGTTGAAGTAGGCGCCAAAGGCTGCCGCGGCGACCGCGGCATCCAGATCGGCGTCCTCCAGCACCAGCAGCGGTGCCTTGCCGCCCAGTTCCAGCACGGCCGGCTTGAGATGGCGCGCCGACAGTTCGCCGACGATGCGACCCACCCGGGTGGAGCCGGTGAAGTTGACGCGCCGCACCGCCGGGTTGGCGATCAGCCGCTCGACGATGGCCGGGGCATCCTCCGGAGCATTGGTGACGACATTGACCACGCCGTCGCCCAGGCCGGCATCCTGCAGCACCTGGCCGATCAGCCGGTGCACGCCCGGGCTCTGCTCCGAGGCCTTGAGCACCACGGTGTTGCCGCAGGCCAGCGGCATGGCCAGGGCGCGGGTACCGAGGATCACCGGGGCGTTCCAGGGGGCGATGCCCAGCACCACGCCGCAGGGCTGGCGCAGCGCCATGGCGAAGCTGCCAGGCACATCGGAAGGAATGACCTCGCCCTGGATCTGGGTGGTCATGGCCGCCGCTTCGCGCAGCATGTTGGCCGCCAGGTGGACATTGAAGCCGTACCAGTTGGCCATGGCGCCGGTCTCCCCGGCCAGGGCGACGAATTCGTCACTGCGTGCGGCCAACCCGTCGGCCGCGGCCAGCAGCCGGCGGCGCCGCTCGCCCGGCGGTAGCGCGGCCCAGGCGGGGAAGGCGGCCTGGGCCGCGGCGACGGCGGCGTCGGCATCCTCCGGGGTGGCGGCGGCCACGGTGGAGACCACCGCGCCGGTCACCGGATGGCAACGCTGATAGCTGCGACCGTTACCGGCCGGGCGGCTGGCGCCGCCGATGAGCAGGGATACCTCGACCATGACGCTACCTCTTGTTGTTGTGCGTGGGGGCGGTGGCGGTTCAGCGCTTGTAGGTCTGCAGCCCAGGCTTGATGCTCTTGTCGTCGAGGAACTGCTTCATGCCCTGCTCGCGACCGCCCTCCGGATCCTGCAGCCGCGACTGGTCGAGCTTGGCATAGAGGTAGTCCTCGTTCTGCTCCCAGGTCAGTTCGCGGCAGCGCTTGAAGCCAACCTTGGCGGCACGCAGCACCACCGGATTCTTGTCCAGCAGCTCACGCGCCAGGGCGGTGGTCACCTCACGCAACTGGTCGCGCGGCACGCTCTGGTTGACCAGGCCCATGGCGGCGGCCTCGGGACCGCTGAAGGTCTTGCCGGTCATCACATAGTAGAGGGCGGTGCGATGGCCCACGGTGTCGGCCAGGGCCTTGCTCACCAGGTTGCCCGGGGGAATGCCCCAGTTGATCTCGGACAGGCCGAAGGTGGCCTCGTCGGCGGTGATGGCCAGGTCGCAGGCCACCAGCGGGCTGAAGCCGCCGCCAAAGCACCAGCCGTTGACCATGGCGATGGTCGGCTTGGCGTACATGCGCAGGAGCTTCCACTGCCACTGGGAGGCTTCGCGGCGAATCTTTTCCTGCAGGATCTCGGGGCCGGCATCGGTCTCGCGGAAGTATTCCTTGAGGTCCATGCCCGCGGTCCAGGCATCGCCGGCACCGGTCAGCACCAGCACGCCGGCGCTGGCGTCCTGCTCCAGGGTCTCCAGCACCTCGACCATCTCGCGGTTGAGGGTGGGACTCATGGCATTGCGTTTTTCCGGACGATTGAGCGTCACCCAGGCGATACCGTCCTCGATGTCCACTTTGACCGTCTGCCAACGTCCGTCGTAACTGCCCATGGCGTGTGCCTCTTGTTGTTGGGTGGGTATGGAGCCGAAGCTACGCCAGGGAATTAGTTAAGTCAATTAACTATTTTTGGCAAAACGATGACCTTGCCAAAAGCGGCTAGCCCAGCGCCTCGCCCTGCCGCCGACTCACCTCCGTGGCGGTATGCCGCTGCTCGGGTCGGGTCAGCAGGAGCAGCAGCCCCGCCGCGACGAACACCCCGGCAAAGACCAGATACAGCCGCAGCGGTGGCCAACCCTGGTCGAGCAGCAACCCGGCCACCACCGGCGAGAGGATGGCGCCCAGGCGACCGATGCCGATGCCCCAGCCCACCCCGGTGGCCCGCACCTCGGCGGCATAAGCCAGCGCCGGCAGCGCATAGAGGCCGGCGACGCAGCCATTGGCGAACAGTCCGATCAGCAGCCCCATGGCCAGGGCACCCAGGTAGGAACTGCCCAGGTGGGCGAAGATCACCAGCAGCAGCGCGGTGGTCAGCATGAAGCCGCCCAGCGCCCGGGACAGTGGCAGGCGGGCGAACAGCAGCCCCACCAGGGCGGCGCCAAAGATGCCGCCCACGCTCAGCAGGACGCCACCGGCCACCCCCTGTTGCTCGGACAGTCCCAGGGTGGTGAGCAGCTTGGGCGTCCAGCTCATGATGAAGTAGAAGCCGAACATGGCCAGGAAGAACAGCGTCCACACCAGCAGGGTCGTGCGCCGCAAGGCAGGCGCCAGCAGCCGGCCGACAGTACCGCCCGCCGTGGAGTTTTCCAGCCGCGGCGGCAGCACGGCGAGCTCGGGCTGGCCGAGTCTCCTGGCCAGGCGATTGACCCGCACCAGGGCGCCGGCTGGCTGCCGCGTGAGCAGGAAATCCAGGGACTCGGGCAGACCGACGAGCACCAGCGGGATGGCCCCCAGGGTGAGGAGACCGCCGGCACAGAAGACCGCGCGCCAGCCCCAGTGCGACAGCAACCAGACCGCCAGCAGTCCACCCAGGGTTGCCCCTAGCGCATAGCCCATGCCCTGCAGGCTGACTGCCAGACCCCGCCAGCGGCGCGCCGAGTATTCGCTGGCGATCACGTTGCTGCTGGCCAGCACCCCGCCCACGCCCAATCCGGTCAGGCCACGCAGCAGCGCCAGTTGCAGGGGTGATCCGGCCAACGCCGAGAGCAGCATGCCGAGCCCCGAGAGCAGCAGGCAGACCAGGATCAGCCAGCGGCGGCCCCAGCGATCGGCCAGTGGCGCCAGCAGCAGCGAACCGGCGGCCATCCCCACCAGACCGGCGCTGAGCAGCAGCCCCACCTGGGCGCCGGAGAGCCCCCACTCGCGGGATACCGAGGCCGCGGTGAAGGCCATCACCAGCACATCGAAGCCGTCGATCATGTTGAGCAGGATGCAGACCAGCACTGCCAGGTACTGGAAACCGCGCATGGGGCTCTGGTCGATGATCTCGCGCAGGTCGGTCATAGCCCACCTCGCGCACTGAGCAGGTGACGGCGGCGACAGGTGCCGCGCCTGGGCGTGGACGGAAAGACGGCGACGGGTACTGACATGGCGAGCATCCTTGGGTTCTTGTTGTTGGAATCTCAGCCTGCTTAAGCTGGCAAATATGGATCCAATTCACAAGATGCCTCGGCCTACCCGAGTCCCACCCGTGGCGGTGTCACCAGCCGCTTCAACACTGAAAAACCCATTCAATCAAGGCCATTCGGTACCGGATTGGCTCCAAGCAACGGGTATTTACTGGGCGATTATCGAGCAGCAATCGCTCTTGGCTACCGACTAGCCGCATTGACACCCTGGATGACCTCAATCGATTATTGGATCCAATAGACAACAACAAGAGGTCTCGATCATGTACCCGAAGAATGCCTGGTACGTCGCCTGCAACCCCGACGAAGTCCAAGACAAACCCCTGGGGCGCCAGATCTGCGGCGAACCCCTGGTCTTCTATCGCGATGCCAACGGCCAGGTGGTGGCCCTGGAAGACTTCTGCCCGCACCGTGGCGCGCCGCTGTCCCTGGGCTTCGTCCGCGACGGCACCCTGGTCTGCGGCTATCACGGCCTGGAGATGGGCTGCGGCGGCAAGACCCTGGGCATGCCAGGCCAGCGGGTCGGCGTCTTTCCCGCGGTACGCCCCTATGCCGCCGTGGAGCGGCACGGCTTCATCTGGGTCTGGCCAGGTGACCAGGCCAAGGCCGATCCGGCCCTGATTCCCTATCTGGAATGGGCCGAAAGCCCCGATTGGGCCTATGGCGGCGGTCTCTACCATATCCAGTGCGACTACCGGCTGATGATCGACAACCTCATGGATCTCACCCACGAGACCTACGTCCATGCCTCCAGCATCGGCCAGAAGGAGATCGACGAGGCGCCGCCGGCCACCCGCGTCGAAGGCGACGAGGTCATCACCAGCCGGCACATGGAAAACATCTCCGCCCCACCCTTCTGGCGCATGGCGCTACGTGGCAATGGCCTGGCCGATGACGTCCCAGTGGATCGCTGGCAGATCTGCCGCTTCACTCCGCCCAGCCACGTGATGATCGAGGTGGGCGTGGCCCATGCCGGCCATGGTGGCTACGACGCCCCGGCGGCGGTCAAGGCCGCCAGCGTGGTGGTGGACTTCATCACCCCCGAGACCGAGACCTCGATCTGGTACTTCTGGGGCATGGCACGCAACTTCAAGGCGGAGGACGCCGAGCTTACCGCCAGCATCCGCGAGGGCCAGGGCAAGATCTTCGGCGAAGACCTGGAGATGCTCGAACGCCAACAGCAGAACCTCTTGCGCTATCCCGAGCGCGGGCTGCTCAAGCTCAACATCGATGCCGGCGGGGTGCAGTCGCGGCAGATCATCGACCGCCTGCTGGCCGCGGAACAGGCCGCCACCGGCATCCCGGTCCGGCAGATCGCCTAGGAGACAGTCATGCTCGATCTGATCGTCACCGCCGTGCAACGCGAGGCCCCCACCATCCTGGCCTTCGACCTGGCCCGGGCCGACGGCGGCCCGCTGCCCGGCTTCGCCGCCGGCGCCCACCTGGAGATCACCCTGGGCGACGGCCTGGTGCGCCACTATTCGCTGTGCGCCACGCCCGAACCCGCCCCGACCCGCTATCGCATCGCCGTGCTGCTCGTCGCCGATTCCCGCGGCGGCTCCCAAGCCATGCATCGGCTGCAGGTAGGTGATCGCCTGCAGGTAAGCGAGCCACGCAACCTCTTCGCGCTGGTACCGAGTGCCCGCCGCACCCAGCTGCTGGCCGGCGGGATCGGTATTACCCCGATCCTGGCCATGGCCGAGCAGCTCTATCAGCAGGGCGCGCGCTTCAGCCTGCGCTACCTAGTGCGGGATCGCGACCACGCCGCCTTCATCCCCTGGCTCAAGGCGCGGCCCTATGCCGACCAGGTCAGGGTCCACTTCGACCAGCACGATCCGGCGCTGAGACCCAACTTCCAGCACCTGCTCGGCCCGGCGGCGCCGGACGACCACCTCTATGTCTGCGGCCCGGCCGGCTTCATGGCCGCCGTGGTGGACGCCGCCCAGGCCCAGGGTTGGCAACCCGGCCAGATCCATCGCGAATACTTCGCCGCCGATCCCGCCGCCCAGGGCGAGCAACGCCCTTTCGAGGTGGAACTGGCGCGCAGCGGTCGCCGCGTGCAGGTACCGGCCGAGCGCAGCGTGGTCGAGGTCTTGGCGGACCTGGGTGTCGTCCTGCCGGTATCCTGTGGCCAGGGCCTCTGCGGCACCTGCCTGACCCCGGTGCTGGCCGGTGAACCCGAACACCGCGACCTCTTTCTCTCCGCGGCCGAGCACGCCGCCAACGACCGCTTCACCCCCTGCTGCTCCCGCGCCAAGGGCGAGCGCCTGGTACTGGACCTCTGATGACCCGAGCCCGCCCTACACCAGCACCTTCATCGCCCCCGCCTCGCCCTCTTCCCCACCGAACCACCGCGCATAGCCCAGGGTCGCCTGGGCATGTTCGCGCATGATCCCCTCGGCGCGGGCGCCCTGACCGCGCACCAGGGCGTCGAACACCGCATGGTGCTGCAGGTGGGCGAAATTGAAGCGGCGATACTCCCGGTCGAGATCCTCGGCATCCACCGCTAGGGCGCTCACCGAGGCGAAGGGCAGGTGCTCGTGGCGTCCCAGGGCCACGGCAATGGCCGGATTGCCGCTGGCCGCGACGATGGCCTGGTGGAACGCCCGATTGAGATCGTGATACTCCTCCAGGTCCTCCAGCCGCACATGCCCCTTGGCGAACAATCGATCGCCACGGCGCAGGCAGTCTTCCAGCGTGGCGCGCGTGGCCGCATCCAGGCCGCGCTCGGCCGCCTGGCGCGCGGCCAGGCCCTCCAGCACACCGCGCACCTCCACCGCGCCTTCCAGATCCGCGCCCGTCAGTGCCCTCACCTGATAGCCCCGGGCGCCGCTGCTTTCCAGCAAGCCCTCCTGGGCCAGGGTGCGCAGGGCCAGGCGCACCGGCATGCGCGACACGGCGAAGCGTTCGGCGGTGGGAATCTCCGCCAGCCGCTCGCCCGCCGTGAGCTCGCCGGAAAGAATCATCTGCCGCAGCGCGGCCAGTACCCGCTGTCCCGGCTTGCTCATGGCTGTCCCTCTCCTTCGTTGATCTCGGCCAGCAGCCACTGGCGAAAGGCCTGCAGCGACGGCAGCCCTTCGTTGCGCGGCGGATAGACCAGGTAATAGCTGCGCCGGCTGACCAGCGCCGGCCCGCAGGCCAGTAGCTCGCCCTGGGCCAGTTCGTCCTCCACCAGCACCCGCGGCACCAGCCCGATGCCGATGCCGGCGCGCACCGCCTGGATCAGGTGCGAGGTCAGCTCGAAACTCGGCCCCGGGCGCATGGCCCGATGCGGCAGCTCATGGTGGCGGAACCATTCACCCCAGGCCTGGGGATTGTTGGCCACGCCCAGGAGCAACTGGCTAGCCAGGGTCGCCGGCGTCGCCTCCGGTAACGCGGCCAGCGTCGTCGGGCTGGCAATCACCACAAGCTGCTCGGCCTGCAGCGGATGGGCACAAAGCCCTGGCCAGTCACCGCTGCCGACGCTGATGGCGGCATCGATCTCGCTGGCGGCGAAGTCCACCGCCTGGATCCGCGAGTGCAGGTGCACCAGCATGCCGGGGTGGGCGGCATAGAAATCGCCCAGGCGCGGCAACAGCCACTTGGAACCAAAGGTCGGCAGCACCGCGAGGCGCAGGGTGCCCTGCCCGGAGGCGAAGGCCATGGCCTGCAGGGTGGCGCTGCGGATCTGTCCCAAGGCCAGGCCTAGTTCACGGCTATAGGCCCGGCCCACATCGGTCAGGACGATCTGGCGGCCCTCGCGGCGGAACAGCGTCAGCCCCAGCAACTGCTCCAGCGCCTGCACCTGGCGGCCCACGGCGCTCTGGGTCAGCGACAGCTCCTCGGCCGCCCGGGTGTAGCTCTCATGGCGCGCCGCCGCCTCGAAGGCCAGCAGCAGCGACATGGAGGGCGTCAGGCGACGGTGATTCATTCAGGATCTTCCGGCATAGGCGGCGGAATCTTCGGTTGTGGCCCCGGCGCGCTGTGGTGAGAATGCCTACTATAGCCAGAAAAGGTCGATGCCATTCCTTCGTTCGCTGAAGGAAACGGCCATCCGCCGCTAGAGAGCCCGCCTGATGAACATGATCGCCCGCCTGCCGGCCCCGGCGCCCCTCGCCGCCGCCTACACCGACTTCCTCAGCGCCCTCGCCGCCAGCGGCTTCCAGGGTGAGATCGCACCGGACCATGCCAGCCGTACGGTCATGGCCACCGACAACTCCATCTACCAGCGCCTGCCCCAGGCCGCGGTCTTTCCCAAGGACAGCGCCGACGTCCAGCGCTTGGCCCAACTGATGGGCGAGTCGCGCTTCCAGGGCGTGGTCCTCACCCCGCGCGGCGGCGGCACCGGCACCAATGGCCAGTCGCTCACCGACGGTATCGTGGTCGACCTTTCCCGCCACCTGAACCGGATCCTGGAGATCAACGCCGCAGAGGGCTGGGTACGGGTACAGGCCGGGGTGGTCAAGGACCAGCTCAACGCGGCGCTCAGGCCCCACGGGCTGTTCTTCGCCCCGGAGTTGTCCACCTCCAACCGCGCCACCATCGGCGGCATGATCAACACCGACGCCAGTGGCCAGGGCAGCGTGACCTACGGCAAGACCCGCAACCACGTGCTGGAACTGGACGCCTACCTGATCGGCGGCGAACGCCTGGAAAGTCGCCCGGTGGACAGCGCCGAATTGGACGCCCTCTGTGCCCGCGACGATCGCACCGGAGCCGTCTACCGTTGCGCGCGGGACATCGCCGAGCAGCAGGCCGAACTGATCGAGGCACGCTTTCCCAAGCTCAATCGCTGCCTGACCGGCTATGACCTGGCGCACCTGGTCGAGCCGGACGGCCGCTTCAACCTCAACAGCGTGCTCTGCGGCGCCGAAGGCTCGCTGGCCTTCATCGCCGAGGCCAAGCTCAACGTCCTGCCGATTCCCAAGTACTCGGTGCTGGTCAACGTCCGCTACGCCAGCTTCATGGACGCCCTGCGCGACGCCCGCGCCCTGATCGAACTCAAGCCGTTGTCCATCGAGACGGTGGATTCCAAGGTGCTCTTGCTGGCCATGCAGGACATCGTCTGGCACAGCGTGGCGGAGTATTTCCCCGAGGATGTGGAGCGCCCCACCCTGGGCATCAACCTGGTGGAATTCAGCGGCGACGATCCCGAGGAAGTGGATGCCCGCGTCCAGGGCTTCCTCGGCCACCTGCGCCAGGACGTCACCGTCGAGCGCCTGGGCCACACCCTGGCCATCGGCCGCAATGCCGTGACCCGCGTCTACACCATGCGCAAGCGCGCCGTGGGGCTCCTGGGCAATGTCCAGGGCGAGATTCGTCCGCAGCCCTTCGTCGAAGACACCGCGGTGCCGCCGGAGCGCCTGGCCGACTTCATCGCCGAATTCCGCGCCCTGCTCGACGGCCACAACCTGCAATACGGCATGTTCGGCCACGTCGACGCCGGGGTGCTGCACGTGCGCCCGGCGCTGGATCTCAAAGACCCGCGCCAGGCGGCGCTGGTGCGGCCGATCTCCGACCAGGTGGCCGCACTGACGCAGAAATACGGCGGACTGCTCTGGGGCGAACACGGCAAGGGCGTGCGCTCGGAATATGCGCCAGCGTTTTTTGGCGACCTCTATCCCGCGCTGCAGGCGCTCAAGGGTGCCTTCGATCCGCACAACCAGCTCAATCCGGGCAAGATCGCCACGCCCCTCGCCAGCGGCGCCGAGCTGCTCAAGGTCGATGGCGTGACCCTCCGCGGCGAACTGGACCGCACCCTCGACGAGCGCGTCTGGCAGAGCTACGGCACCGCCATGCACTGCAACGGCAACGGCGCCTGCTACAACTATGATCCTGACGACGCCATGTGCCCGTCCTGGAAGGCCACCCGCCAGCGCATCCATTCGCCCAAGGGCCGCGCCGCCCTGATCCGCGAATGGCTGCGCCTGCAGGGCCAGGCCGGCATCGATGTCCTGGCCCCGGCGCCGCGCGGTGCGTTGAACTGGCTCAAGGCCCTGCCCCAGCGCTGGCGCAATGGCCGCCAGGCCGAGGCGGATTTCTCCCACGAGGTCTATGACGCCATGGCCGGCTGCCTGGCGTGCAAGTCCTGCGCAGGCCAATGCCCGATCAAGGTCAACGTCCCGGAATTCCGCTCGCGCTTTCTCGAGCTCTATCACCGTCGCTATCTGCGCCCCGTCCGCGACTACCTGATCGGCTCCCTGGAATTCAGCCTGCCGGCGTTCGCCCGCGCCCCCGGTCTCTACAACGCCGTCATGGGCGCCACACCCACCCAGCGGCTGTTCGCCGAGCGCATCGGCATGGTCGACAGCCCCCTGCTCAGCCGTTTCGACCTGGTGCCGGTCATGCATCGATGGCAGGTACAGATCGCCACCCCCGAGCGGCTGCTGGCCCTGAGCGAGGAAGAACGCGCCAGGACCATCGTGCTGGTGCAGGACGCCTTCACCCGCTACTTCGAGACGCCGCTCACCGCGGCCTTTCTCGAACTGGCCGCGCGGCTCGGCCAGCGAGTGTTCCTCGCGCCCTATCGCGCCAACGGCAAGCCGCTGCAGGTGCAGGGCTTCCTCGGCGCCTTCGAGCGCACGGCGCGACGCAACGCGGCAGGACTCGCCAGCCTGGCTGGCTTCGGCGTCAGGCTGGTGGGCCTGGATCCAGCCATGACCCTGGTCTATCGCCAGGAATACCCCAAGGTCCCCGGCATCGCCCGGATGCCCGAGGTGCTGCTGCCCCAGGAATGGCTGCTGCAGGTGCTGCCGGAAGAGAAGCAGGTGGTCGGCGACAAGGTCTATCGCCTGCTCGGCCACTGCACCGAAAAGACCAATGCCCCGGCGAGCGTCAGCCAGTGGCAGCAGGTGTTCGAACGCCTGGGTCTGGGCCTCAAGCCGGAAAGCACCGGCTGCTGCGGCATGTCCGGCACCTACGGCCACGAGGCGCGGAATCTCGCGACCTCCAAGGTGATCTACGACCAGTCCTGGGCCCGCGCCCTGGCGGTACCGGCGGAACAGGGCGAAGCCCTGGCCACCGGCTACTCCTGCCGCAGCCAGGTCAAGCGCCTCGACGACCGCCGCCTGCGTCATCCGTTGGAAGCGGTACTGGATGCGGTAAGGGGCTGACCACCTTGTTGGGCTTCGCTGCGCTCAACCCAACCTACAAGGACGCCCCCTGTCGTAGGTTGGGTTGAGACAGCCCCATCGTCGAAGCCCAACAACCGAAGCTCGGCCCGGGGCAGTGTTGGGCTTCGCTGCGCTCAGCCCAACCTACAAGGACGCACTCCTGCCGTAGGTTGGGCTGAGACAGCTTCATCGTCGAAGCCCAACAGCCGGCGCCCGACCTTGGGCAATGTTGGGCTTCGCTGCGCTCAGCCCAACCTACAAGGACGCACTCCTGCCGTAGGTTGGGCTGAGACGGCTCCATCGTCGAAGCCCAACAGCCGGAGTTCAGCCCTGGGCAGTGCTGGGCTTCGCTGCGCTCAGCCCAACCTACAAGGACGCTCCCTGTCGTAGGTTGGGCTGAGACAGCTCCATCGTCGAAGCCCAACAGCCGGAGTTCAGCCCTGGGCAGTGTTGGGCTTCGCTGCGCTCAGCCCAACCTACAAGGACGCACTCCTGCCATAGGTTGGGCTGAGACAGCTCCATCGTCGAAGCCCAACAGCCGAAGCTCGGCCCGGGGCAGTGTTGGGCTTCGCTGTGCTCAACCCAACCTACAAGGACGCACTCCTGCCGTAGGTTGGGCTGAGACAGCTCCATCGTCGAAGCCCAACAACAGCCGCAGGGTGGAAAACCGCACGGCGTTTTACACGCATCTACACACACGCTCGACCCGCCTGCTGGCAGATCGCTCGACCGGAGCGCTAGGAAAGGAAGGAAGACACCAGAGGACACGACCAGAAAAAATCGCGCCCAAACGAAAAAGCGGCCACTAGGGCCGCTCTTCGATGGCTGCTGGCGTTCAGGACCAGACAACCTTTAAATGGCGCAGCGGACGGGACTCGAACCCGCGACCCCCGGCGTGACAGGCCGGTATTCTAACCGACTGAACTACCGCTGCGCATTACCTCGAGTGGTGGGTGATGACGGGATCGAACCGCCGACCCTCTGCTTGTAAGGCAGATGCTCTCCCAGCTGAGCTAATCACCCGTTTGCTCTCGAAGTGGGGCGCATTCTACGGAGGGGCTTACGACCTGGCAACCCCTTTTTGAAAAAAAATTTTCCAGCACTTCCAAAGGCTTAGCGCTGCCCTTCCAGGCAACTGGAGAAAGCGCGCATTCCCGACGACCACCGCGATCCGGGGTTGGCCTCCGGGGCGGGCGACGCGGATAATGCGCGCTTCGTTTTTGGGAGTGACACCATGTGGTTCCGTAATCTGCTCGTCTACCGTCTCACCCAGGAAGTCGCCTTCGAGACCGAAGCCCTCGAAGCCGCCCTCGCCGCCAAGCCCGCCCGCCCCTGTGCCAGCCAGGAGCTGTCCACCTATGGATTCGTCGCGCCCTTCGGCAAGGGCCCGGACCTGCCGCTGGTGCACGAAAGCCAGGGCTTCTTCCTGATCGCCGCGCGCAAGGAAGAACGCATCCTGCCCAGCAGCGTGGTCAAGGAAGCCGTGCAGGAAAAGGTCGACGAGATCGAAAACCAGCAGATGCGCAAGGTCTACAAGAAGGAGAAGGAGCAGATCAAGGACGAGATCGTCCAGGCCTTCCTGCCCCGCGCCTTCATCCGTCGCCAGACCACCTATGCCGCCATCGATCCCAAGCAGGGCTGGATCCTGGTCGACGCCTCCAGCGCCAAGCGCGCCGAGGACCTGCTCTCCACCCTGCGCGATGCCCTGGGCTCGCTGCCGGTACGGCCGCTGGGCGTCAAGCAGGCGCCGATGGCCACGTTCACCGACTGGGTCAAGGCTGGTGACGCCACCCATGGCCTCTACATCCTCGACGAGTGCGAGTTGCGCGATGCGGGCGAAGATGGCGGCGTGGTGCGCTGCAAGGGTCAGGACCTGACCAGCGAAGAGATCCAGAACCACCTGGGCGCCGGCAAGCTGGTCACCAAGCTGGCCCTGGCCTGGCAGGACAAGCTGGCCCTGCTGCTGGACGACAAGGTCACCATCAAGCGCCTGAAGTTCGAGGACCTCCTGCAGGACCAGGCCGAACAGGACGGTGGCGAAGACGCCCTCGGCCAGCAGGACGCCAGCTTCGTGCTGATGATGATGACCCTGGCGGAATTCCTGCCACAGCTGATCGAAGCCCTGGGTGGCGAAGAGCTGCCCCAGGGACTGTAATGACGACCTGCGCGTGATCGCTTGAGTCACAAGGCTCATCCGATCACGTGGACAGCCCCCAAGGCCGGCAGAGACCGGCCTTTTTTCTGCCTTTTCGACAGGAGTTCAACCCATGCGCGCGCTCGCCGCCTTCAGCCGCTTCGTCGGCAATACCTTCGCCTTCTGGGTACTGCTCGCCGTCCTGCTGGCGTTCTTCGCCCCTGAGGTGTTCAAGCCACTGGGCGTGGCAATCGTGCCGCTGCTGGGGGTGATCATGTTCGGCATGGGCCTGACCCTCAAGGTCGAGGACTTCGCCGCCGTCGGTCGCCACCCTTGGCGGGTGCTGCTGGGTGTGGTGGCCCACTTCGTCATCATGCCGGGCGTGGCCTGGGCGCTCTGCCAGCTGTTCCACCTGCCGCCGGAGATCGCCGTGGGCGTCATCCTGGTTGGCTGCTGCCCCAGCGGCACGGCGTCCAACGTGATGACCTGGCTGGCCAAGGGCGACCTGGCGCTGTCGGTGGCCATCGCTGCCGTGACCACCCTGCTCGCCCCCCTGCTGACCCCGGCGCTGATCTGGCTGCTGGCCTCCACCTGGCTGCCGATCTCCTTTGGCGGCCTGTTCTGGTCGATCCTGCAGGTGGTGCTGCTGCCCATCGCCCTGGGCCTGGTCGCCCAGCGCCTGCTCGGTCATCGTGTCGGCGCCCTGGTCGAGGTGCTGCCGCTGGCCTCGGTGATCAGCATCGTGGTGATCGTCGCCGCCGTGGTGGCCGCCAGTCAGGCGCGCATCGCCGAATCCGGCCTCCTGATCATGGCGGTGGTGATCCTGCACAACGGCTTCGGCTTCCTGCTCGGCTATCTCACCGGCAAGTGCTGCAAGCTGCCAGTGGCCCAGCGCAAGTCGCTGGCGCTGGAAGTGGGCATGCAGAATTCCGGCCTCGGCGCCGCCCTGGCCACCGCGCATTTCTCACCGCTGGCAGCGGTGCCCAGCGCCCTGTTCAGCGTCTGGCACAACATCTCCGGGGCGCTCCTGGCCACCCTTTTCCGCCGCTTCAAGGACGACGACGCCCGCCCCTGAGGGCTCGTGCCACACCTGCCGGACCAGCGCCTGGCAGGTGTCCTCGGTGAAGGGCTGCGGCCGGGCGATGCCATAGCCCTGGGCATAGTCGACGCCCAGGGCGCCGAGGGCCGCGATCACCGCGGCGTTCTCGGCGAACTCGGCGATGGTCTTCTTTCCAGTGAGATGCCCCAGCCGATTGATCGCCTCGACCATGGCGCTGTCCACCGCATCCTCCAGCAGATGGCGAACGAAGCTGCCATCGATCTTCAGGTAGTCCACCGGCAGATGCTTGAGATAGGTGAAGGACGACATCCCGGCACCGAAGTCGTCCAGGGAGAATCGCACCCCCAGGCCGCGTAACTCGTCCATGAACTGGCGTGCCGCATCCAGGTTGGCCACGGCGCTGGTCTCGGTGATCTCGAAGCAGATCCGCGTCGGCGCGATCTGCCAGCGGTGCAGCTGCTCCCTGACGAAATCCGCCAATCCCGCTTCGCCCAGGGAGTGCCCGGACAGGTTGATGGCCAGGGTATCGAGCAGTCCGCTGGGCAACTCGGCGAAACGGGCCAGCGCCGCAGCGATCACCCAGCGATCCAGGTCCGGCATCAGCCCATAGCGCTCCGCCGCCGGAATGAAGGCACCGGGTGCGATCAAGCGGTCGCCCTCCTCCAGCCGCAGCAGCACCTCCACATGGCGATCCGTGGCCGTCTCGCCACCCAGCCCGAGGATCGGCTGGACGTACAGGCGGAATCTGTCCTCGGCCAGCGCCCGGTGCAATCGCTGCACCCAGGCCATCTCGCCATGGCGCTGGTCCAGCTCCACATCACCCGGCGCAAAGACCTGGATGCGATTGCGGCCCTTGTCCTTGGCCGCGTAACAGGCCAGGTCCGCCAGGCGCAGGGCTTCCTCCGGTGCAAGAGCCTGACCACCCAGATGCACCACGCCGATGCTCAGGCCAACGCGAAAGCCCTGCCCGGCCGCCTCGAACTGCAGCGCGCCCACGCAGCAGCGCAGACGCTCCGCCACGGCCTCGGCTTCAGCCGGCGCACGGTTCTCCAGCAAGACGCCGAATTCATCACCGCCCAGGCGCGCCAGGCAGTCTTCTTCCCTCAGCTGCTGCCCGAGCAATTCGCACAGCTGGCGCAGCAGGCGATCGCCATGGAAATGCCCGGAGGTGTCGTTGACGATCTTGAACTGATCCAGATCGATGAACATCAAGGAGGCTCGCGCCAGGTCCTGCCGGGCCAGCAGGCGTTCCAGCCGGGTCTCGAATTCACGGCGATTGACCAATCCCGTGAGGGCATCGTGACTGGCCTGCCAGGCCAGGTCATGCAGAAAGGCCCGCTCGCGGGTCTGGTCATGCATCACCAGCACCACGCCGGTCCCCGATTCGCCCCGTGGCAGCGCGGTCACCGTGAGCGCCACCGGCACCCGGGTGCCATCGACGCGCACCAGCTGATGCGCCAGGGGTTCGTTGCCCGCCAACCAGTCCGGACTGCGCAGCCGCTCGGCCAAGGGCAGGGTCGAGGCCGGCTGGTCTTCGGTCTGGATATCGAACAGGTGGGTGACGGGCGTGCCTGCGACCAGCTCCCGCCGCGCCAGCAGGCGTTCGGCTGCCGGATTGTGATAGAGCAGCCGCCCCTGGTCATTGAGGGCCAGCACCGCATCGCCAAGGGAGGCCAGGATGACCTGGATGTGTTCCTTTTCGGCCTGCAGCGCCTGCTCGGAGCGCCAGCGCTGCTGCACCAGGCTGTGCATGCGCCAGAGCGCCAGCAGCACCAGCAAGGCGCCGACCAGGACATTGGCGATGAACAGCGCCGCGACCAGCTGGCGTGACGCCACCCCCAGACGCTCCGAGAAGGCCACCGTTTCCGGCATCATCCGGTCGTGCAGATCCAGCAGCTGGCGTTTCAGCGGAATCAGCGCCGGCCCCGGTCCATGCAGCTTGATCAACTCGAAGCCGGTACGTGCCAGGGCCTGGAATTCGTCCATGTAGGGATCGGTGACCTGCCAACGGGCGATCACCCCTTCGAAGGGCTCCACATGGCGAGCCATCTGAAAGAGTGCGATGAGGCCGTCGATATCGTCAGGGTGATTGCCAGCCAGGCGCAGTAACCGCGCCGCCTCGGCAGGCGGGCCGCCGCTGTCGAGCGCCTCGCGCGCCGCACGGTCGAGGTCATTGACGCTGATGGAGGCCAGGTAGTCGTGGTAGGCCTCGGCCTGCCCTTCGTCGAGGTAGGCACCCAGCGCCAGCATGGCGTTGCCGAGGCTCTTGCTCCACAGGCTTTCGGCCGAGACATAGGCACGCACCGTCGACAGCAGTTGCAGGCTGACGATGGCGACCAGCGCCTGGCAGGACAGGATGATGACGAAGGGCCAGACGATCCGCAGGGTGCGCAGCGCAGAGGAAGGCGACAGTGAAAACATACAGCGATCCGCAAAAGGAGACGGGCGAATTCTTGCCATTGAGCAGGCATGTCGGCCGTTTCGCGGAAAACTGTTGCTCTGGAAGGACTTCGCGCTGGATTACTGACGCCAAACAAGCGACATAGACCCCTCGCGGTCCTGGCACTGCCGACGAGCGGTAGCCCAGGCCCTGTGCCTAATTGAAGGACGCTTCCAGCCGCGCCTTCACCTCGGGCCATTCGCGGTCGGTGATGCTGTACATCACGGTGTCGTCCAGACGACCGTCGGCCAGCCGCCGATGATGACGCAGCAGGCCTTCACGGACCGCGCCCAGCTTCTCGATGGCGGCCTGGGACCTGAGGTTGGTCGCCGCGGTCTTGAGCTGCACGCGCACCAGCTGCCAGTGCTCGAAGGCATGGCGTAGCATCAGGTACTTGATGTTGCCGTTGAGACCACTGCCATGCTGCTCGCTGGCGAGCCAGGTCCAGCCGATCTCGGCGGCGGGCAGCGCCGGCAGGAAGTCGGCGAAGCGGGTAGTGCCCACCAGCCGGTCGGCGATCCGCACGGCGAAGGGCAAGGCGCGCCCCTCGCGCCCCTCGGCCAGCGCCTGACGATACCAATCCGGCCGCAGGGGGCCGCTCAGGTAGTGCAGCGCCTCGCGATTGCGCTCGGCCAGGCTGACCAGCTCCAGCACGTCGCCCTCCGCCAGGGGGTCCAGGCGCAGCGCACCACGTTGCAGGGAAATGGGCTGCGCTTGGAACATGACGGTCTCTCTCGCTTGAATCAGCCCGCCAACCTAACAGGGCCGGCCGTCTGGCTCAACCCACCGTCATCCCATCGCGCGCCAGAACTGACGTCTGGCACCCCAAGGTGCGACACTTTGTCCGGGCGCGATGGGCGCCTGGAATGTCTGGAGTCGCCATGTCCCTGCCCAGCGGGCTGATCATCACCGTTACCCTCGGCTACCTAGCCCTGCTGTTCGCCATCGCCTTCTATGGCGATCGCCGCCCACCGCTCAGGCCGCGCCTGCGGGCCTGGGTCTACAGCCTGTCGCTGGCCGTCTACTGCACCAGCTGGACCTTCTTCGGCGCGGTCGGCCAGGCCGCTGACCAGCTCTGGTCGTTCCTGCCCATCTACCTGGGCCCCATTCTCTTCCTGCTGCTGGCGCCGCAACTGGTCAAGAAGATGGTGCTGATCAGCAAGAAGGAAAACATCACCTCCATCGCCGACTTCATCGCCTCCCGCTATGGCAAGTCCCAGACCCTGGCCATCGTCGTCGCGCTCATCTGCCTGGTCGGCGTCCTGCCCTACCTGGCGCTGCAGCTCAAGGGCATCGTCATCGGCGTCAACCTGTTGACCGGCATCAATGCCGAATCCCTGAGCACTCGTGCCCAGGACACGGCGCTGTTCGTTTCCCTGGTGCTGGCGGTGTTCGCCATTCTCTTCGGCACCCGCAACCTGGATGTCACCGAGCACCATCGCGGCATGATGCTAGCGATCGCCTTCGAATCCCTGGTCAAGCTCGCCGCCTTTCTCGCCGTCGGCCTCTGGGTCACCTACGACCTGCACGATGGCTTCAGCGACCTGCTCGCCCGTTCCCAGCAGGCGCCGCAGCTGCAGGAATACTGGCGCGAGACGCTGGACTGGCCGGGCCTGCTGATCCAGACCGGCGTGGCCTTCATCGCCGTGATGTGCCTGCCGCGCCAGTTCCATGTCACGGTGGTGGAAAACACCGATACCCGGGACGTCAACCTGGCGCGCTGGGTGTTTCCGCTCTACCTGGCGCTGGCCGCCCTGTTCGTCATCCCCATCGCCCTGGCCGGCCAGCTGCATCTGCCCGGCGGCGTGCTGCCCGACTCCTTCGTCATCAGCCTGCCGCTGGCCCAGGAGCGGCCCTGGCTGGCCTTGCTGGCCTTTCTGGGCGGCGCCTCGGCGGCCACCGGCATGGTGATCGTCGCCTGCGTCGCGCTCTCCACCATGATCTCCAACGATATCGTCCTGCCCTGGCTGCTCAAGCGCCGGGGCCAGGTGGAGAGTCCCCATGCGGTGTTCAGCCACTGGATGCTCACGGTGCGCCGCGCCAGCATCGTGGTCATCCTGGTCCTGGCCTACTGCAGCTATCGCCTGCTGGGCTCCAATGCCAGCCTGGCCACCATCGGACAGATCGCCTTCGCCGCCATCGCCCAGCTTGGACCGGCCATGGTCGGGGCGCTGTTCTGGAAGGCCGCCAATCGCCGCGGCGTCTTTGCCGGGCTCACCGCCGGGGCGCTGCTCTGGGGTTATCTGATGGTGCTGCCGGTGGTGGCCACCAGCCTGCAATGGCCACTAGGGGCCTTTCCAGGCCTGGCCTGGTTCGAGCAGCCCACGGGTGAGCGGACGTTGCAGCCGACCACCGTCGGCGCCCTGGTGTCCCTGGCCGGCAACTTCCTGCTGTTCGCCCTGGTATCGCTGCTCTCGCGCACCCGGGTCTCGGAATACTGGCAGGCCGGGCGCTTCATCGCCCAGTACGCCCTGCCCCGACCGCGCAATCGCGCCCTGCTGGCGGTCAAGCTGGAGGACCTGCGCCTGCTCGCGGCCCGGTTCGTGGGTGATGAGCGCGCCCGCCTGAGCTTCAGCCGCTTCGCCGAGCAGAGCGGCCTGACCTATCACCCCGGAATGAACGCCAACAGCGAATGGATCGCCCAGACCGAGCGACTGCTGGCCGGGGTGATCGGCGCCTCCTCCGCGCGCGCGGTGGTCAAGGCCGCCATCGAAGGCCGCGACATGCAGGTCGACGACGTGGTGCGCATTGCCGACGAAGCCTCGGAGGTGCTGGAATTCAACCGGGCGCTCTTGCAGGGCGCCATCGAGAACATCTCCCAGGGCATCAGCGTGGTCGACCAGTCGCTACGCCTGGTGGCCTGGAATCAGCGCTACCTGGAACTGTTCGACTATCCCGACGGCATGATCCAGGTTGGCCGGCCCATCGCCGAGATCATCCGCTACAACGCCCTGCGCGGCCTCTGCGGACCGGGCGATGCCGACGAGCACGTGGCCCGCCGGGTGGAACGGATGCGCCAGGGCATCCCCCACACCTCGGAACGCACCTTTCCCAATGGCCGGGTGATCGAGCTGATCGGCAGCCCCATGCCCGGGCGCGGCTTCGTGATGAGCTTTACCGACATCACCGCCTTCCGCGAGGCCGAGCGCGCCCTGCGCGAAGCCAACGAGGGCCTGGAGCAGCGCGTCGAGGAACGTACCCGCGAACTGTCCCAACTCAACCAGGCCCTGGAGGAAGCCAAGGCTCATGCCGAAGCGGCCAATCAGTCCAAGAGTCGTTTTCTCACCGCGGTCAGCCATGACCTGATGCAACCCCTGAGCGCCGCGCGCCTGTTCACCGCCGCCCTCGCCCACCAGGACGGCCTGGCCCAGGAGGCCCAGGAACTAGTGCGCAACATGGACAGTGCCCTGAGATCCAGCGAAGACCTGATCGCCGATCTGCTGGACATCTCTCGCCTGGAGAACGGGCGCATCCTGGCCACGCCGGCGCCCTTCCCCCTGGCCACTCTGTTCGACGCCCTGGGCGTCGAATTCAAGGCCCTGGCGCAGGATCAGGGCACCAGCCTGCGCATCCGCGGCAGTCAGCTGGTGGTCAACAGCGACAGCAAGCTGCTGCGTCGGGTACTGCAGAATTTCCTCACCAACGCCCTGAGATATGCCCATGGCCGGGTATTGCTCGGGGTGCGTCGTCAGGGCCAGAGCGTGAGCCTGGAGGTCTGGGACAGCGGCCCTGGCATCCCGGCGGACAAGCTCGAATTGATCTTCGAGGAATTCAAGCGACTGGACAGCCACCAGACCCGAGCGGAAAAGGGCCTGGGCCTTGGTCTGGCGATCGCCGACCGCCTCTGCCGGGTGCTCGGCCACGAACTCTCGGTACGCTCCTGGCCGGGCCACGGCAGCGTCTTCAGCGTCAAGGTGCCCCTGGCGCCCGCCTTGGCCATCCAAGCCGCGACCGCCAGCGAAGCGGCCCAGCCCCTGGCCGGTGATCCGGTGCTGTGCATCGACAACGAAGACAGCATCCTGCTGGGCCTGCGCAGCCTGCTGGGTCGCTGGGGCTGCCAGGTCTGGACCGCGCGCAGTCGCGAAGAATGCTCCGCCCTGCTGGAACAGGGCCTGGTGCCGCGCCTGCTCATCGTCGACTACCACCTGAGCGACGCCGATACCGGTCCGGATGTCGCCGTATGGATCCGCCAGAGGCTGGAGCAGGATATCCCGGGCATCGTCATCAGCGCCGATGGCCGCCCGGAATGCCTGGCCAAGGTCCGCCAGGCGCGGCTGGATTTCCTGCCCAAACCAGTCAAGCCGGCCTCGTTGCGTGCCCTGTTGAGTCGTCAGCTGGCCCTGTCCGGTTGACCTGGACAGCACTGCTGAACGCTGCCTTGGATAGGTCTTTCGTTCAGCGTCGATTAAGGTTATGCGGCCCTCATCCCACGGAACAATCCACAGCTTCTGTTGATAACTTTGTTGAAAACATGGTGGAAAAGAACCCGGAGCCTTGCTCTGCGGGCGCCCCGAACAAGTTGATCATTTTTTAATCACTTTGATAAGTTCAACGTAATCAACAACTTAATTCAAAAGCAGGATTTTTGGTTGGGAAAACCCTGGCGTCGAGTGGGCTTGACAAGCGCTAGCACAGGTTGTGCACAACTCACTGAAAAAATGACCAACGGAAACCTGTCAGCGGTCGCACAATTGTCAAGTATTCGTGAAACAAATTTTTTCAGGCTCCTTCGTACCCGAGGCCCAGGGGCAGCCCGCAGGCTAGAGCCACCGCTCAGAGCGGCAGGCAGGCCAAAGGCTAGCCTTGTCCTCTGCCGGTCATCGGGTAGACTGCCCCTTTTCGCTCAGGGCTGTCACGGCGACGCCCAACCGGTCAAACAGGCATGGACGCGTCAGCCTTCTGGAATAGCTCAGTCTCATGAACGTCTTCATCGCGGGTCAACACGGACAACTTTCCCAGGCACTGCAAGTGCTGCTGGCCGCCAAGGCCCAGGTCACCGTAGTTGGCCGGGCCCAGGTGGATTTCACCCAGCTGGACGCGCTTCATGACCGCGTCCTGGCCGCAAAGCCCGATGTCATCATCAATGCCGCTGCCTATACCGCCGTGGACGCTGCCGAGAACGATGCCCAGACCGCTACCCTGATCAACGAGCGGGTACCCCAGGTCTTCGCCCGGGCGGCCCAACAGCTCGGCATTCCGATGGTCCACTACTCCACCGACTATGTCTTCGATGGCAGCCAGGACGGCCGCTATCGGGAAGAGGATCCGACCTGCCCGCTCAATGTCTATGGGCGGACCAAGCTGGCCGGCGAGAATGCCGTGCGCGAACACGCCGAGCGTCACCTCATCCTGCGCACCAGCTGGGTCTATTCCTGGCAGGGCAACAACTTCCTGCGCACCATGGTACGGCTGCTCAGCGAGCGCGACGAATTGAACATCGTCGACGACCAGATCGGCGCGCCCACCTGGACGCGTACCATCGCCGATGCCACTGACCGCCTGCTGGCCCACAGCGACAAGGGTGATCTCTGGGGCACCTATCACCTGACCGCCAACGGCACCACTTCCTGGTTCGGTTTCGCCGAGCAGATCGCTCGGCGCCTGGGCGAGACCGGTCAGTTGAAGGCACGCCTCAATCCCATCCCCAGCAGCTCCTATCCCACCCCGGCCCATCGCCCGATCAATTCCCGCCTGTCCACCGAAAAGCTGGCCGCGGTGCTGGGCCAGCCGCTACCCGACTGGCAAGCGGCTTTCGAGCAGTGCTGGAACGAGCGCGAGCTTCAGGTGGGCGGCTGAAACGGGCCGCCGGTCATACTTCTGGGATCTCTCCCAGAACTACCCCTGTCCCTTGAAGTCAATGGCACTGACCCCGCTCACGCCAGTCAGGTACGTCATGGACAACCCCTTCCAACTCATCGCCGCAGCCTTCGAGCATGACTTCCGGGTCAATTTCCGCATCGAGCGCCTCGACGGCAGCGTCAGTCTGACGCTGTCGGACGACAGTGGCGTCAAGGTCAAGCGGTTGATCAGCAAACAGCAGCTGCACGACCACACTCGCCTCGCGCGGCTGATCGACAGCATCCGGCTGGGTATCGCCATCGACGAAGGTCACGGCGTTACGGCCTTGCTGGCAGGCGGCAGCGGTACCGTCAACCGTCTGACCGTCGCGAACTGAGCAAGGATCTATGCAAACCATGGAAGGCCTGATCAGCAGTCCCGTGCAGACGGCGAATCCCACGACGTTACTGGATGGCGTGGAGACGGTACCGACGCTGCAATCCGCCCAGACTTCGCTGTACCAGCTGACCTGTGCGCGGCTCGACCAACAGCTGGCACCGCTCAAGGTCTGGCCGACCCTGCCGGACCGTACCGGTCGATTTTCCTTCACCCTGTTGGACAGATGCGGACGCATCCTCTATCGCTCGCCGGCCTTGCGCCAGGCGCTGTATCGAGAAGAGGATCTGCTCAATGGTGTGATCGCCAGTGCGCGGCTGGCCGCCGTGCAGGCTGGACAGGGCTTTCCGTCCTGGGGTGTAGTGGACGTCGCCTGCCCTATGTACGAACTACCTGCCACTCAACTTCCCTGTGCGGGATGCCGCCTGTTGAAGTGCAAGAGCTAAGAGAAAAGTCGCGGGAAAAACGCTCAGGGCTTGTTTGCCCTCTTTAACTCTTCAACGTTCGAGACCAACGAATACCCAGGCATTCGTACTGCAAGTCTCGCGCTGAAGCGTTCTGATGCAGAATCTTTACTCGGAATATCTCAGCATATTGGCGCCGGTGGCACGCAACACCGCCATGGACTGTGGCGCCAGGGCGCCGGCCCGCAGCGAAACATCCTTGCGAACCTCGTCAATCACCGTCTTCAGCAGCTGGCTCTCGCCCAGTTGCCGGGCACTGACCACTCGGTTCACGCGAGCGTCGTCACACTGCTGATCCTGCACCGTCAGCACGATACTGCCATCGGGGCGAGGTGCCGTAACCGAGCATTTATAAGTACTGAAAGCGGCGGTCAGTCTATCAATGGCGTTTTCCATTCTTCCCCCTGTTATTTGTCTAGAAGTGCATGGATGATCAAATACGACGCAACTGACAGTGATAGAAACAGCAAAGTTCTAGCGCTCTACTTGAATAAGACGACCAATGGCGGTAGTACGCCGTTTTGTGAGCCAGCTCTTCTAATTGACGATCAGCGGGGAACTTTTAAAGGGGCGAAATGGGTAAGGTATGGCCATTCGTCCGCTGTGTGCTTGGACCTGTAGCCGCCTAGCGCCCTTGACGACGGCTCTGGCCCGCGGAACCTTTGGTCGGAGCCCTCACTCGAAAGGGCTGAAACGGATACCCATCGCCTATCAGGAGCGCGCCATGAACGACAAAACCCCTCCCGTGATCAAAGACGAGCTTGCTGCTGACATCCATGAGCAGGCACACAAGCAGAACACTGACCGGGTCCGTCGTCATCTGGGCGAGGCCGAGCAGGCGTTGACCGATGAATTCCACACCCTGCTGGCAGACGCCGAGCAACTGCTCAAGCACACCGCCAGCATGGCCGGTGAGCAGGCGGACGAACTGCGCGCCAAGTTGAGCTCCAGCCTGGAGCGCTCCCGCGACGTGCTCAAGACCAAGCAGGATGACCTCTACCGCCAGGGCGTCGCCGCCAAGGAGACCACCGAGGAATACGTGGTCGACAATCCCTTCAAGGCCCTTGGCATCGCTGCCGGCGTTGGCTTCCTGATCGGCCTGCTGGCCTCGCGCCGCTAAGCCTGGGGGATCATCATGGACACCTCCTCTCCTCCACGGGAGCTGCCTGACGAGGCGCCCAAGCCATCGGTCAAGCGTCTCGCCGGCGCGGTGGTAGGCCTGCTGCAGAGCCACCTGGAATTGCTGGGCATCGAGGTCCAGGAAGAGAAGGTCCGTACCTTCCAGCTGTTCCTCTTTACCGGCCTGAGTCTGATCTTCGGTCTGCTGGTGCTGGTGGGTGTTTCGGCGGCCATCATCATCGCCTTCTGGGATACCTACCGCATGACCGCGACCCTGGGTCTGTGCGCCTTCTATGCCGTGGCGCTGGTGATCTGCATCCTGCGGGCACTGAGCCTGGTCAAGGGTGCCGCCCCTTTCCACGCCACCCTGGAAGAACTCAATCGCAACCGGGAGCGCCTACTGCCATGAACCAGCCGCTCAGCTCCGCCACCAGCCAGGCCAAGCGCAAGGAACTGGTCAGGCTGCGCATGGAGATGTATCGCCAGCAGCTGATCTACAACGCTCAGCCCCTGCACAATCCCATCAGCCTTATCGGCGATCTGGTACGACCCAACCGGGACAAGGTGGCCAGTTCAGCGAAGAAGCCCCTGATGTTGGGTGCCACGGTGTTCCTGTCGCTGTTCGGCAAGCGCCTCGGCGCCGTGGGTCGCCTGGCCCGTATCGGTCTGGCGCTCTATCCCATCGTCAATCGCCTGCAGAATCGGCACCGCGAACAGGCGGACCAGCCGCTGCCACCGCCTCGTTAGAACGAACGGCTCCCCAGGGAGCCGTTTTCACGGGTGGCATCCTTATCGCATGCTGGCTATCCCGCCACGCATTCCACTGCGGTCAGACGATAAGGAACCACCGTGCTACCAGGTCAACCCACTGCCTTCTTCCAACCCTTCATCGATACGGCGACTGGACGCATTGCCGGCGTCGAGGCACTTGGCCGACTGCGGCAGGCCGATGGCACCTACACCTCTGTCGGCCCGTTGTTTGCCGATCCCCATACCCCGACCCCGGATCTGCTGCAGCTGGACCGCACCCTGCGGGAAGACGCCCTGCAGCGCTTCGCCAGCGCCCCGGATGACTGGTTTCTCAGCCTCAACCTCTCGCCGCGCTGGATCAGTCAACTGGAACGCGGTGCCGAATTGCCGAGCCTGGCGCAGCTGGAGCGCTCCGGTATCGACCCGACACGGATCGTCTACGAGATCACCGAAGCAGCCGGCGATCTGCCGAGCCTGACCCAAACCGTCGCCCGCTATCGCGAACGCGGCATCCGCATCGCCATCGACGATTTCGGTTCCGGCTATTCGCAACTGGATCGGGTGCTGGATCTGCAGCCGGATATCCTCAAGCTGGACATGTGCCTGTTCCAGGCCGCCGCGCGGGGTGGCACCCGGGGCGAGGCGGTCAAGGCGCTGGCACAGATGGCCGAAAAGACCGGTTGCTGGCTGATCGCCGAGGGCGTCGAGACCGAGACCGAACTCGACTTCGCCCTGGAGTGCGGCGCTCGCTACGTCCAGGGCTTCCTCTTCGCCGAGGCCACCGCCGAATTGGGCGCAAGCGACAGTCATCAGCAACGCTTCGCCAGCCTGCGCAGTCGCTTCGTCGACGGCAAGCTGGCCCAGCAGACCCGGCTGCTGGAGTTGCGCCAGCAGTTAGCAGAATTCGTCACCCAGCTCAGACCCTGGGCGGAACACGGCGGTCCCCTGAGCGCCCTGCCCGATCCCCAGGCGTTTCCCGGGCTGCTGCGCATCTACCAGTGCGACCGCACCGGCACCCAGATCACCCCGAATCTGGAGTGGAACGGCATGTTCTGGCGCGAGAATCGCCGCTACCTCAATCACAACTGGTCCTGGCGCCCCTACTTCTATGCCCTGCTGGCCGAAGGCTGGAACGAGCGCCGCCTGGCGCTTTCGACCGTCTATCGCGATGCCACCACCAACCAGTACTGCCTGACCGCCAGCCAGTTCCTGGAAAGCGGCCAGCGCCTGCTGCTGATCGACCTGGATGCCAGTCAATTGCCGGGCTTTGCCAAGTAAGCGGTGATGATCGTATGTTGCCGAGGTCAGAACGCAGAAGCGCCGAACGGCAATCGTCGGCGCTCCCCCTATCGGTGATAGCTCGAGGACGGCCTTGGACTGGCAGACACTTCTTATCCGCGAACGGCTGGGCAAACCCCTGCACAGCCCGGATGAACTGGGGCGCAGCCCCTTTCACAAGGACCACGATCGCATCATCTTTTCCGGCGCCTTCCGCCGGTTGGGACGCAAGACCCAGGTGCATCCCGTCACCAGCAACGATCACATTCATACCCGCCTGACCCACAGCCTGGAGGTGAGCTGCGTCGGCCGCTCCCTGGGCATGCGCGTGGGCGAGAGTCTGAGAGGCGCCCTGCCCGAGTGGTGCGATCCGAGCGACCTCGGCATGGTGGTGCAATCCGCCTGCCTGGCCCATGACATCGGCAATCCGCCCTTCGGCCATTCCGGCGAAGACGCCATCCGCTACTGGTTCACCCAGGCCGCCGGCCGCGGCTGGCTGGACGACATGAGCGAGGCGGAGCGCCAGGACTTCCTGCACTTCGAGGGCAACGCCCAGGGCTTCCGGGTGCTGACCCAGCTCGAATACCACCAGTTCGACGGCGGCACCCGCCTGACCTACGCGACCCTCGGTACCTATCTCAAGTACCCTTGGACGTCACGCTATGCCGCGGCGCCTGGCTACAAGAAGCACAAGTTCGGCTGCTACCAAAGCGAGCTGCCGCTGCTGGAGCAGATCGCCGAGAAACTCGAACTGCCGCTGCTGGGTCCGGAACGCTGGGCACGGCATCCGCTGGTCTACCTCATGGAGGCCGCCGACGACATCTGCTATGGGCTGATCGATCTGGAAGACGGCCTGGAGATGGAGCTGCTGGACTATGCCGAGGTCGAGGCGCTGCTGCTGGGCCTGGTCGGCGACGACCTGCCCGAGACCTATCGCCAGCTGGGGCCGCGGGATTCCCGCCGGCGCAAGTTGGCGATCCTGCGCGGCAAGGCCATCGAGCACCTGACCAACGCCACCGCTCGCGCCTTCGTCGATCAGCAGAACGCCCTGCTCGCCGGCACCCTGGGCGATGACCTGGTCGAGCACATGGCCGGTCCGGCAAAGCTCTGCGTGCAGCGCGCCAAGGCCCTGGCCCGGGAAAAGATCTTCCACGACAAGCGCAAGACCCTGCACGAGATCGGCGCCTACACCACCCTGGAAATCCTGCTCAATGCCTTTTGCGGCGCCGCCCTGGAACAGCACCGCGGACGCGAGCCTTCTTTCAAGAGTCGCCGCATCCTCGACCTGCTGGGCAACAGCGCGCCGGATCCCTCTTGGACCCTGCACCAGGCCTTCATGCGGGTGATCGACTTCATCGCTGGCATGACCGACAGCTATGCCACCGCCATGGCGGCCGAGATGACCGGGCGTTCGAACCCGGTTTAAGGAGCGCCACGATGGCCACCGCACCCCGCACGCGCAAGGGCCCCGGCAGTCGCTGGCTGGCCGCTCAGGGCTGGAAGGCCTTTCCCTTCCAGCGCGAGGTGGCCAAGGCCATCGCCGCCGGGGAGTCCGGCCTGCTGCACGCCACCACCGGCTCGGGCAAGACCTACGCCGTCTGGCTGGCCGCCCTGGATGCCTTCGTCGCGCCCAAGCCGATCACGGCCAAGGGCCTGCCCAGCAAGCGCAAGCAGGCGCCACCGCCGCTCACCGTGCTCTGGTTGACGCCCATGCGCGCCCTGGCGGCGGATACCCTGCGCGCCCTGGAGCGCCCGGTGCTCGACGAGGAGCTGGAATGGACCCTGGGCCTGCGTACCGGGGACACCGGCAGCAGCGAGCGCGCCCGGCAGAATCGCCGGCTGCCGACGGCCCTGGTGACCACGCCCGAGAGCCTTTCGCTATTGCTGTCCCGGGAGGACGCCCAGGAAGCCCTGGGCCAGGTTCGCCTGGTGGTCATCGATGAATGGCACGAATTACTCGGCAACAAGCGCGGCACCCAGACGCAACTCGCCCTGGCCCGCCTGCGCCGCTGGAACCCCGGCCTGCAGACCTGGGGCCTGTCGGCGACCCTGGGCAACCAGGCTCACGCGCTGGACGTGCTGCTGGCCGGAGAACCGGGACACCTGGTGCAGGGCCGCCAGGACAAGCGCCTGCAGGTGGATACCCTGCTGCCCCAGGGCGGCGTCGAGCGCTTCGCCTGGGCCGGGCACCTGGGCATGCGCCTGCTGCAGCAGGTGATCCGCGAACTGGAAGACAGTCCCACCACCCTGGTCTTCACCAATACCCGCGCCCAGACCGAACTCTGGTACCAGGCGCTGCTGCAGGCGCGTCCGGACTGGGCCGGCCTGATCGCCCTGCACCATGGCTCCATCGAGAAACAGGCCCGCGAGTGGGTGGAGAGCGGCCTTAAGAATGGCCAGCTCAAGGCGGTGATCTGCACCTCCAGCCTCGACCTCGGCGTGGACTTCCTGCCGGTGGAGCGGGTGCTGCAGATCGGCTCGCCCAAGAGCATCGCTCGACTGCTGCAACGCGCCGGCCGCAGTGGTCACGCCCCGGGCCGCGCCTCGCGGGCGACCCTGGTTCCCACCTACAGCCTCGATCTGCTGGATGCGGCGGCCACTCGCCGTGCCATCACCGCGGGCGAGATCGAGGCGCGCACCGCCCCGGTCAAGCCCCTGGACGTCCTGGTGCAGCATCTGGTGACCGTCGCCTTGGGCGGCGGCTTCGAACCGGACGACCTGCTACCGGAGATCCGCAGCGCCTGGGCCTATCGCCACCTCAGCGAAGGCGAGTGGATCTGGGCACTGGCCTTCGTTCGCAACGGGGGCGCCTCGCTGTCGGCCTACCCCGACTATCGCCGCGCCGAACCCGACGCCGAGGGCATCTGGCGCGTCCCCGACAAGCAGCTGGCCAAGCGGCATCGACTGGGCATCGGCACCATCGTCAGCGAGACCAGCCTCAATGTGCAGTTCTGGTCCAAGGGCGGCGGCGGCAATCGCCTGGGCAACATCGAGGAAGGCTTCATCGCCCGGCTGCGGCCCGGCGACCACTTTCTCTTCGCCGGTCGTACCCTGGAACTGGTACGGGTGGAAAACATGACGGTGTACGTGCGCCGTGCCAGCGGGCGCAAGGCCGCCATCCCGCGCTGGAGCGGCAGTCGCATGCCGCTTTCGGACACCCTCGCCAAGCACGTCCTGGCGCTGTTGGAAGACGCCGAGGCGCAGCGCTACGAGAGCCCGGAGATGCGCCTGCTGCAACCGTTGCTGGATGTGCAACGGCAGTGGTCGGCCCTGCCCAGCGCTCATTACCTGCTCGCCGAGACGCTGGAATCCCGCGAAGGCTCGCACCTGTTCCTCTATCCCTTCGCCGGGCGCCATGCCCACCTGGGGCTGGCCAGCCTGCTGGCCTGGCGCCTGGCGCAGCGGCGCCCCTGCACCTTTTCCATCGCCGTCAACGACTATGGCCTGGAACTGGTCTCGCCGGTCAGCCTGGACTGGCAGGAGCTGCTCGATGCCAGTCTCTTCACCACCGACAACCTGGTCAGCGATACCCTGGCCAGCCTCAACGCCGCCGAACTCGCCCAGCGCCGCTTTCGCGAGATCGCCCGCATCTCCGGGCTGATCTTTTCCGGCTACCCAGGGGCGCACAAGAGCAATCGCCAGTTGCAGGCCAGCAGCAGCCTCTTCTATCAGGTGTTTCGCCAATACGATCCCGACAACCTGCTGCTCGGCCAGGCCCAGACCGAGGTGCTGCGCCAGGAACTCGATGCCGACCGCTTGCAGCAGACCCTGACCCGGACCGGCGCCCTGCCCCTGCGCCTGGTTACCCTGGACCATCCCTCGCCCTTCGCCCTGCCACTCATGGTCGAGCGGTTACGCGAGAGCCTGAGTTCGGAAAAGCTGGCCGATCGCATCACCCGCATGGTCGGCGACCTGGAGCGCGAAGCCGGACCGGACGAGCGCGCGCGCGCCTTCGATCCCGAATCCCTGGTGCAACCCAGCCATGACAGCGATCTGACACCCCGTCGCGGCGCTAGTCCGCGGCGTCCTCGCGTACAGAAATCCGGTCGTCCTCGATAACGATCCGGCCCTGGCGATAGAGATGGCCGATGGCCTTCTTGAAGTTGCCCTTGCTGACACCGAACAGCTGATGGATCAGGGCCGGCGGGCTGCTGTCGCTGAGCTCCAGCACCCCTCCCCGCGCCTTGGCCAGGCTGATGATCTGCTCGGCGAGATCGGTACCGGCGGCAGCACCCTGGGGCTGCAGGGTCAGGCTGATCTTGCCGTCCGCCCGTATCTCGCGAATGAAGCCGCGCTCGCGCTGGCCCAGGCGCAGCGGCTTGAAGGCCTCGTTGCGATGCACCAGCCCCCAGTGCTTGTTGTCGACGATCACCTTATAGCCGAGGTCGGTCTGCTCGACGACCAGCAGCGGTACCGGTTGGCCGACCTTGTAGCGCGCCGGCTCGCGATCCAGATAGCGATCCAGCCGCGCGGTGGCGACGATCCGCCGGGTGCGAGTGTCCAGGTGCACGTGCACCACGCAGTGATCGCCCACCTGCAGCGGCCGCTTCTCTTCGGAGTGCGGCAACAGCAGGTCCTTGGGCAGACCCCAGTCGAGGAAGATCCCTACCCGACCCACCTCTACCACCCGTAGGCTGGCGAAGCCGCCGACCTGTACCTTCGGCTTCTCGGTGGTGGCGATCAGGCGGTCTTCGCTGTCCAGATAGAGGAAGACGTTGAGCCAGTCGCCCTCGGCGCAGGGTTCGTCCCTCGGCGCATAGCGACGCGGCAGCAGCACCTCGCCGTCGTTGCCGGCATCCAGGAACAGGCCGATGGGGGTATTGCGCAAAATCTGCAAGCTGTTGAAGCGACCCAACAAGGCCATGAGTGGAGACTCCTGTAGAAAGCGGTGCATTTTACCGCGATCAGCAAAGCCACTGCTTGCTCGCTACCCTGGCCCCTTGAAAGGATCGCTCAGCATCGTGCGAAGCCTTGATGGCCGCCGGGTGTCGCCCGGGTAGCGAACCTCGACCCGATGCGACGCTATCCCGGCACGGTTTGGTGCCATGCCGTGCTGAAGACCTACCTGCCGTTCACAGCAGATGGAGCCTGCTGACGTCCGGGCAGCGCTGCTTGCATGAAAGTGATCGGTGCTTGCTCGATAGATGCCTTCCCACCGACTCAACCCGCATCCAATGACCGCCAGATTCAGGCGGTCAGGCAATCATCGGCGAGTGGAATCTCGATGAAGAGACCGACGGTGTCAGCCTCGACCCGCATGGCTGCCACCACCGCATTCAGCAAGAACGGATTGGTAGCCTGCTCGTTGGTCACTATTCGCTGGGTCAGCTTGATCGACTGCTGGGCATGGTAGACAGCTATCAGTATTTCATTGAGGTTCAGGCGACGAAGCTCGACCCGGTATCCGGCGAGTCCGTGGCCCAATGCGCGTCCTGCGCATTCGAGACCGTTTTTCACGGTAAATCCTTGAACCCTTGCGGTTCGGGGTAATGAATCGAACGAAATAATAGCATCTAGCCACTACCCGCATTGAGCAGGCCGTCACCGTTTCGACACCACTGGCCTATGGCGACAGCGAAAACGAAAAGCCTTTGCCCGCGACCGCTGAGCGTTTGCTTCGACCGGCTGAAACCTTCCCCTAGCCGGGACCCGCTCTTGGGTACCATCCCGGTCACGAAAAGACTCCGGATAAACCTCAGCTGGCCGAATCGCACCGCCTGGAACCCCGAACGATGGCCTCGGTGGGCAACACGACAGGGTGGAGGAGACGGGTGCTCACAGGCTCTTGAAAACCTGAAGAATCAGCCCTCACGCACTACTGATTGCCGGGCACGATGCACTGCCCAGCGACTCGGCCAACGACACCTTGCGTCAGGGAAACGATTCAGCACGGATCCTTTTCGGCAGCCGACAGGCCCATGCCCAGGATTGCGATACGCCTCCCCTGCGCCAACAGCCGTTTGCCCGCTCTAGCCACCACTTCGACCATGGTCGCTAAAGTCAACATCGAGCAGCTCAAAGGTCTTGTTTTGCGCAAGCCAGTCTGAGACCATCCATCGCTGTCAGGTGAGGCTGTCTCTACAAAGCGGCTCACCTGTCGAGAACCTGGAGTACATCAGGGCCAGCTTTCGCGGCATGGGTTTCTCCTCGTTTCAAAACTGTCGTCCTTCGGACAACAACGTCATCTTATTCAAGGAGAAATCCATGTCTACTCGCCAAACTGGCACCGTCAAGTGGTTCAACGACGAGAAAGGCTTCGGCTTCATCACCCCCCAGAGCGGCCCGGACGTGTTCGTTCACTACCGTTCCATTCAGGGTAACGGCTTCAAGAGCCTGCAAGAAGGCCAGGCCGTTTCCTTCCTGGTCGTGCAAGGCCAGAAAGGCCTGCAGGCCGATGAGGTGCAGGTGATCTAATCACCCGCCTTCTCGAAAAAGCCCAACCCCCGGTTGGGCTTTTTTTTGCGCGGACGTCGGCCAACCAACGTTCGCAATAGCGACCTAGGGATGAGGTGCGTCTTGTGAAAACCTTCGCTGCCCTGCTCTGCCTGCTCCTGCTCGCCGGTTGCGCCGCCTTTCCCGGTGACGAACTCCCTTCCCAGCCGTTCCGCGCTCCCGCGAGCGAGCGACAGCAGCGCCCCAATGTCCTGGTGGAGTTCAACTTCTATCGAGGCGAGGTCGAAGATGCCAAGGAGGCGACCTCCATTGCCGTGGCCCGCGAAGGCCTGAAGCCCAGGCTGCGCCAGGTCCTGGAGCACTCCCAGCTGTTCGACCGTATCATCCTGGTGCCAGAGCCCGGCAGGCCGGACGATGCCTTGCTGCGCCTCAAGCTCTACAACAGCACCTCCTATGCCGCGGCCATCGCCAGCGGCCTGATCACTGGTGCCACCTTCTTTCTCGTCCCGGGTACCGCCAGGGACGACTATGTACTGACCGCCGAGTGGCTGGCGCCGGGGAGCAGCACGCCCACCCGCGTGCGCAATGCCAGCTCGGTGCGCACCTGGATGGGGGTCTGGTTCCTGCCCCTGGCCGCCAGCCATCAGGCCGGCACCGCCATCGAGGACACCTTCGCGCGCCAGGTCAACGAGGCCCTGCGGCAATTGCAAGCCGCCGGCGTGTTCACCGACCACTCCTCGCCCCAGGGGAACGGCGAAACGCCTGCACCGGTCACACCTTGACCGGCAATCAAGCAGACGAGGATCCCATGGCCGAAGAAAAGCGCAAAGCCGACGAACGCGAACTGCCCAAGGACGAAAAGCCCCTGCGCACCGAGCACGCCAAGACCGACGACGGACGCGATCCGCCTTCGCCCAACAGTCCGGACCGTACCAAGGACGCCACGGGCTACAACTGATCCCGCCCTTTCCAGAAACGACCGCCAAGGCGGTCGTTTCTTTGTCTGCGTGCTGCCCCTTGGGATTGGCTCGCCCCGCCCTCCTTACTGCATAATGCCCGCACTCCGACGTCTATCGGCCCCTTTTCTCTTCAACTAGGCCGGTACCCTGCCAAGGTGTGTGTCCCGATGCGAAAGACCTTCCGATCTCTGGGCCTGCTGTTGAGCTGCTGCGCCCTGGGCTTTTCCCTGCCCGTCAGTGCCGATACCTCCTACCTGCCGCCGCGAATCGAAAAGGCGATGCAGACCAACAAGATTCCCGGTAGCGATCTGTCGCTGGTGATGCTGCCCCTCGACGGCCCGGGCGAAAACGATTACTACAACGCCGACGTCTCGGTGAATCCGGCGTCGACCATGAAGCTGATCACCACCTATGCCGCCCTGGAACTGCTGGGCCCCACCTACCAGTGGAGGACCGAGTTCTATACCGACGGCACCCTCAAGGACGGCATCCTCAACGGCAACCTCTATCTCAAGGGTGGCGGCGATCCCAAGCTGAACATGGAGCGCCTCTGGCTGCTCATGCGCGACCTGCGCGCCAATGGCGTGCTGGAGGTCACCGGCGACCTGGTGCTGGATCGTGGTCGCTTCGTGAAACCCAATCTGCCGGCCTTCAACGATGACGGCGAAGACGAGAACAAGACCTTCCTGGTGGGGCCGGATTCGCTGCTGGTGAACCTGAAATCGGTACGCATGGTGGTGCGCTCGGCCGATGGCCGCGTCAGCGTCTCCATGGATCCACCGCTGACCAACGTCAACATCGACAACCAGATGCGCGCCACCGGCAAGAGCGGCTGTCCCGCCTGGCCGGATGTGCGTTTCAATCCGGTGCCCCAGGCCGATGGCAGCACCAGCCTCATCGTCAGCGGCCAGTTGCCGGACGGCTGCAACGCCCAGAGCTATCTGTCTCTGCTCGATCACCCGGCCTACACCGCCGGCGCGGTGCGGGCCATCTGGCAGGAGCTGGGCGGTAGCATCAAGGGCCGCACCCGCGAGGGCAGCGTGCCGCGCAACGCCGAGGTACTGGCGCGGGCCTTCTCGCCCGATGTGGTGGAGATCATTCGTGACATCAACAAGTACAGCAACAACACCATGGCCCAGCAGCTGTTCCTGTCCATCGGCGCGCAATTCCGCACCTCGGCGGATGCCGACGACGGCAAGGCGGCGCTGCGGGTCATCCGCTCGTGGCTGGCGCGTAAGGGCATCAATGCCAGCCACCTGATCATGGAGAACGGCTCGGGCCTGTCCCGCGCCGAGCGGGTCAGCGCGCGGGAGATGGCGGAGATCCTCAGATCGGCCTGGCAGAGCCCCTATGGGCCGGAGTTCATCTCCTCGCTGCCGCTGGCCGGCATGGACGGCACCCTGCGCAAACGCATGAAGAATTCGCCGCTGACTGGCCAGGCGCACATGAAGACCGGCACCCTGAACAACGTCCGCGCCCTGGCAGGCTTCGTCCGGGACGCCAACGCCCGCAACTGGGTGGTGGTCGCCATCCTCAACAGCAGCCGCCCCTGGGGTGCCTCCTCCATCCTGGACGAGGTCGTGCTGGATCTTTATCTGCGCAGCCGCCAGGACGGCGCGGTCGCCAACTGACGCGCAAAACAAAACCGGCGTCTGCTCACGCAGACGCCGGTTTTGTTTACAGCACTCGGCAAGGCAGGCCGGAAAGCCGACGTTACCGCGGTGCACCGCATTGGGCAAGACCTTTGTCCAATGCACCCTTGTGGGGCATTTTCAGGCCGCGGCTACGGCCTAGATCATGCCGAGCAAGAGCAGCACCAGCAGGACCACCAGGATGGCGCCCACGATGCCGGACGGGCCATAGCCCCAGCTGCGCGAATGGGGGAATACCGGAAGTCCGCCGATGAGCAGGACCAGCAGCACCAGAACCAGGATGGTCGAGAGAGTCATCTGCCATTCTCCATGAAGGCCAGGGGTCGACCGCCGTCGTAACAGGTTGCTACGAAGCGACGGGCCTGTTCCATGGACCCGCGCCAGCGGCGGAAAATTCCGAAGTCGTCAGGCGACCTCTGCCATCCCTCGATCCACCGGTGTTCCCGGAAAAAAAAGCCCGGATCAGGGATCCGGGCTCGGTCTTGGTGCAGGTATCTATCAGTGCGAGACGGCGCCGCTGGCCCCCAGACCGGTCTGGGATCTCACGAACTGCGGGTAGAAGCGCGCGCGCTCTTCTTCGGCAGCCGCCGACTTGTCGGTGATGGAGAAGAACCAGATGCCGACGAAGGCCACGGCGATGGAGAACAGCGCCGGGTATTCATAGGGGTAGATCGGCTTGGCATGACCGAGGATGGTCACCCAGATGGTCGGGCCGAGCACCATCAGGGCCACCGCGGTGATCAGGCCGAGCCAGCCACCGATCATGGCGCCCCGCGTGGTCAAGCGCTTCCAGTACATCGAGAGCAGCAGGATGGGGAAGTTGCAGCTGGCGGCGATGGAGAAGGCCAGGCCCACCATGAAGGCGATGTTCTGCTTCTCGAAGAGAATGCCCAGGGCAATGGCGACTACGCCCAGCGCCACGGTGGTCATCTTGGAGACGCGAATCTCGTCCTTCTCGTTGGCCTTGCCCTTTTTGATCACGCTGGCGTAGAGGTCATGGGAGACCGCCGAAGCACCGGCCAGGGTCAGACCGGCCACCACCGCCAGGATGGTGGCGAAGGCCACCGCCGAGATGAAGCCCAGGAAGATGCTGCCGCCCACGGCGTTGGCCAGGTGCACCGCCGCCATGTTGTTGCCGCCCAGCAGGGCGCCGGCGGCGTCCTTGAAGGCCGGGTTGGTGCTGACCAGCAGGATGGCGCCAAAGCCGATGATGAAGGTCAGGATGTAGAAGTAGCCGATGAAGCCGGTGGCGTAGAACACGCTCTTGCGGGCTTCCTTGGCGTCGCTCACGGTGAAGAAGCGCATCAGGATGTGCGGCAGGCCGGCGGTGCCGAACATCAGCGCCAGACCCAGGGAGAAGGCCGAGATCGGATCCTTCACCAGGCCGCCGGGGCTCATGATGGCCTCGCCTTTCGGATGCACGGCGATGGCTTCGGCGAACAGTCGGTTGAAGTCGAAGCCGACGTGCTTCATCACCATGAAGGCCATGAAGCTGGCGCCGGACAGCAGCAGCACCGCCTTGATGATCTGCACCCAGGTGGTGGCCAGCATGCCGCCGAAGAGGACGTAGAGCACCATGAGGATGCCCACCAGCACCACGGCCAGGGTGTAGTCCAGGCCGAACAGCAGCTGGATCAGCTTGCCGGCACCGACCATCTGGGCGATCAGGTAGAGGGCGACCACCACCAGCGAACCGCAGGCGGACAGGGTACGGATGTCCTTTTGCTTGAGGCGATAGGACGCCACGTCGGCGAAGGTGTACTTGCCCAGGTTGCGCAGGCGCTCGGCGATCAGGAACAGGATGATCGGCCAGCCCACCAGGAAGCCGATGGAGTAGATCAGGCCGTCGTAGCCGGAGGTGAACACCAGGGCGGAAATGCCCAGGAAAGAGGCGGCCGACATGTAGTCACCGGCGATGGCCAGACCATTCTGGAAACCGGTGATGCGCCCGCCAGCGGCGTAGTAGTCCGCCGCCGAGCGGTTGCGCTTGGAGGCCCAGTAGGTGATACCCAGGGTGGCGCCGACGAAGGCCACGAACATCAGGATGGCGGAGACGTTCAGGGGTTGGCGCTGGACCGCGCCGCTGATGGCGTCGGCCGCCCACAGCGAAGGCGAGAGGGCCAGCAGTGCAGCGGCCAGGGAAAGACGTCTCATGGCTGCACCTCCCGGAGGATTTCCGCGTTGAGCCGATCGAATTCGCCATTGGCCCGGCGTACATAGATGCCGGTCAGGATGAAGGCCGAAAGGATCAGACCGACGCCCAGGGGGATACCCCAGGTCATGGCGGTCTCCGCATGGATACGGGTACCAAGGACCCTGGGGGCGAAGGCGATCAGGAGAATGAAGGCGGAATAGAGTCCGAGCATGATGGCGGAGAGCGTCCAGGCAAAGCGCCCGCGCTTGGTCACCAGTTCTTGGAAACGCGGACTGGCTTCAATCCGCCGGTAGGTGCTGTCATTCATTATTGTTGTTCCTTACAGCATGACGGGAGCGTCGAGCTCTACTCTAGGCCCGCCCGGTAAGGCTTCCAGACGACTTTAGTCGTACCTTCTCCGACCTCAGTAATCCCAGAGCCGACGCCAGCCCTGCAGCGGGTGGTGACCCTCGCCATCGAGCACCGAGACGCTCGCCGTCATCCCCGCGCTGAGGTGGATATCCGCCGGTACGTCCAGCAGTTCGATGCGCACCGGAATGCGTTGCGCCAGGCGCACCCAGTTGAAGGTCGGCTCGACGTTGGCCAGCAACTGGGCATCATTGGCAGCATTGCGATCGGTGATGCCGCTGCTGATACTCGCCACCCGCCCCTGCAGCGGCGCCGCCTGGTTCATCAGGCGCACCCGTACCGCATCACCGGGGTGGATAGAGGGGATCTTGGTCTCCTCGAAATAGGCCATGACGTAGAAGGACTTGGTATCCACCAGCGCCATCACCGCCTGGCCGGTCTGCACATAGTTGCCCTCGGCGAATCTGAGGTTGGTGATCCGCCCCTCCCGCGGCGCCAGCACCCGGCTGCGATCCAGGTTGATCTGGGCCAGGTTCACGTCGCTCAGGGCTTCCTGGTACTGGCTGCGGGCGACGGCGACATTGACCTGGGCGGTCTCGCGGTCCTCGGCGCTGATGGCGCTGGTACCCAGGCGCTGGCGCCGGGCCGCCTCGCTCTCGCGCAGACGCAATTGCTGCTGGCGCGTCTCGGCCACCGCCTTGGCATGGGCGAGATTGGCCTGATAACGCTGCTGATCGATCTGCAGGAGCAGATCGCCCGGCTTGACCAATTGGTTGTCCACCACCGCCAGACGGGTCACCCAGCCGGACACGTCGGGCGCGACCACCACCACATCGGCCCGTACCCGCGCATCGCGCGTCCAGGGCGTATAGAGATAGAAATGCCACAGCCAGGTGCCGGCCAGGATGGCGAGCAGTACCACGATCAGGGTTATCGCCACACGCAGGGTCTTGTGCATCGCCTTTGCGATCCTCTTGTCATAGGGCTCAGGTGGCCAGCACGGCCACGATGCCGGCCAGCCAGAGCACGAACAGCGCGCAGCCGAACAGGGCGCCGTGCCAGAGATGGCGGCCGAGGCCGCTGCGCTGCAACAGCCACAGCGAGAGGGCCGTCAGCAATAGCGCCAGGACGCCATAGACGAACAGCGGCCCCAGGTAGACCCCGCCGATGGCCCATTCATGCAGATTCATCCGCGCCCTCCTCCACTACCGCCTCTAGACAACAGCTGCGCCAGGTCTGCTGGAGCTGGCCGATGGCACCGCGCGCCAGTCGATGCGGCTCATCGTCCGGCGCCTGGTCCAGCGCCTGGCGCAAACGCTCCGCTGCGGCGTCCAGCGCGCCCGGCTGGAGGTCACCGAAGCCCACTTCCAGCTGTTCGGCAAAGCGCGCGAGAAAGGCATCCCGCGCCCGCGCCACCTCGCCCTGGGCATCGGCCAGGCAGGCGCGCAGGTGCAGCAATTCGTTGCCCAGGTCCAGCGCCAGCAATCCCTGCTCCCAGCGCCCGCGCTCGCCCGCCGACAGCTGATCGATATGCCGCGCCAGCAGCAACAGGCGATCCGCCATGCGTCCACCGAACCAGGTCTCGGCATTGGCCAGAGGGACCCTGGTCAGTCGCTGCAGGTCGTAGGTGGTGGCCTCCAGGATCCGGCGACTGGTACGCCGCGGCGTCCGCAGGCTGATCAGCCGGAACATCAGCACCGCCGCGCCCACCCCGATCAGCAGACTCTGCAACTGGTTGAGCAAGGCGCCCATTTCCACCTGGCCGTGATTGTTGGGCGAAACCAGCACCAGCAGGTGGATGGCGAAGGCCGTCGCGGTGCCCACCACGCTGGGTGGACCGGCCATCCCCAGGGCGGCAAAGAACAGCGGCACCCCCAGTACCAGGCACAGCAGCGGATAGCCACTGATCTGCGGCAACAGCACCTGGCTGACGAGGATGGCGACCGGTGCGGCATAGAGGATGCCGCGCAGGAACCCGAGACCTATGGTCGCGGCGTTGTCGCGATTGGCGAACAGACTGCAGATGACGCCGGCCATGAGCATGGCACCCGGCGCCGAGGGCCAGGCACTGGCCAGCCAGAAGACGCCCACGGCCAGCAGCGCACAGGCGCTGCGCAGGCCATAGAGCAGCGCCGTCTGGACATCGCGATGGCGGGCCAATGCCGAGGGCGCCACGGCGCTGAGCTGCGCCGTATGGACGCTGTCCAGGGCTCGACCGGCGAGCAAAATCTTGTCCAGCAGGATTGCGAAGCGGGCCAGCAGGTAGCGCTGGTCGTTGTCCAGCTCCGGGGCGGTGCCGGCAGCCTCTCGCAGACGCTGCAGGAGGGCCTCCAGAGCGGGAGCCTGGGGGTCGGCCAGGGTCACCAGCAGTTCGTCGCGCCAGGGCTGCAGCGCGCCCCTTCGCGACTCGTCCAGGCCACGCCACTGGCGCATGGCGCCGCGAGCGGTGCGCAGCAGGCTGAGCAGGTCGCGCGAGAGCAGGCGCAGCGCCCGGGCACGCTGCCGGCCACGCTGGCCTTCGAACCAGGCATGGTCGCGCTGGGCGTCCACCGCCACCACCTGGCCGAGCATGGCCAGCAGGCCCTGGGTGGCGTCCTGGGCCTCCGCCAGCTCCGCCCGCGCGGCGGCCACGCCCTGCTCCCAGGTGCGCCGCGCCTGAGCGGCCAGATTCTGCTCCACGCGCTGCGGCCAGAACAGCGCGCTGACCGCCGAGGCCACGACGATGCCCAGGCAGATCTCGGTACAGCGGGCCACCGCCTGGTCGAACACCGTCAGCGGATGGGCGATGGCGGGCAGACCGATGATCGCCACCGTATAGCCGGCCAGGACGAAGCCATAGGCGACATGGTTGCGCAGCAGGGTCGAGGCGGCCGTGCAGAGGGCCATCCAACCCGCCAGGGCCAACAGGAACAGCCAGGGCGTCTGGGCGAAGAAGCCCATGAGTACCACCGCCATGCAGGTGCCAGCGAGGGTGCCGAGCAGGCGGAACAATCCCTTGGCCAGCACCATGCCGGACAGCGGCTGGGAGACGATCATCACCGTCATGCAGGCCCAGACTGGTTGCTCGAGGCTGAAACGAAAGGCCAGCCAGAGCGCCAGTCCGGCGGCGAACAGGGTCTTGCCGGCAAAGAGGAGCGCCGCCGGCGTGGGTGCGAGAAAGACCGTCCAGGGTAGGCGCACGTCGGCTCTTGGTCTGCAGGGGATCCAGCATAGGCCGCGCGACCCGGGCGAAGTTCCAGCGGGTCGCCCGGACGAAAAAAAGGCGACCCGGGGGTCGCCTGAAGTGCCTTGCGTGCTCGAGCGACGACGCTCCGTCGTCACCACTCCCTGCAGACTAGACGAGTTGCAGCCGGCGTTCTTGATCGAGATCAAGATTGCCCGGGTTTTGTCCAGCCATGCCGAGCAGGCGGTCGATCAGGGCGCAGTCGGATTCACGCCGCACCTGGGCGAACAGAGCCGCCGCCTCGGGATAGCTGCGCGTCAGCATGCCCAGCCACTGCTTGAGGCGCCCTGGGGCGTAGCGCGGCGCCAGCTTGCGCTGCGCCATGACCCAGAAGCGCTGCACTCGCGGCAGGATCTCGGCCCAGCTTTGCGCAGCCGTCTCCTCGCCGCGTACGGCAGCGGCGATCTGCAGCGCCAGATCCGGTCGCGAGACCAGGCCGCGGCCCAGCATGACCGAGGCCTGACCGCTGACACTGCGGCAGCGCCAGTAATCATCCAGAGTCCAGATCTCGCCATTGGCCAGCACCGGTACGGACACCCGGTCGGCCACCCGCGCCACCCACTCCCAGTGCGCCGGCGGCCGATAGCCCTCGACCTTGGTTCGTGCATGGACCACCAGTTGCGCCGCGCCGCCTTCCGCCAGGGCCTCGGCGCAGGCCAGAGCGCTGTTCGGACTGTCATAGCCCAGGCGCATCTTGGCGGTGACCGGAATGTGCGCCGGAACGGCCTGACGCACGCTCTCGACGATCCGGTTGAGCAGTTCCGGCTCCTTGAGCAGCACCGCGCCGCCGCGGGACTTGTTCACGGTCTTGGCCGGGCAGCCGAAGTTGAGGTCGATCACCGGTGCGCCCAGGGTGCAGGCGAAGGCTGCGTTGTCGGCCAGGCAGGCTGGATCCGAGCCCAGCAATTGCACCCGCATGGGGGTACCCGAAGGTGTCCGCGCGCCCTGCCCCAGCTCCGGAGCCAGCTTGGCGAAGGCCGCTGCCGGCAGCAGGCGATCGCAGACGCGAATGAATTCGCTCACGCACCAGTCGAGCCCGCCGACCTCGGTCAGCAATTCGCGCAGGATGTCGTCGACGAGGCCCTCCATGGGCGCCAGGGCGATCTCCATGCTCAGACGTCCTCGTTGGGCAGCGCCTGGCCATAGCCGGCCAGGAACTCGGGTGGCATGCGCTTGGGCTTGCCGGAGGACAGCTCGATGCAGACGAAGGTCGTCCGGGCGCGCAACAGGGTCACGCCATCCGCCGGGCGCTGCAGCTGAAACTGGCGGGTCATGCGCAGGCGGCGATCCCAGTCCACCAGCCAGGTGCCCAGCATCAGTTCGTCGTCCTGGTAACCACTGCTGAGGTAGTCGATCTCGTGGCGCACCACGGCCATGGCACGGTCCAGGCGCTGGAAGGTGGCGAGATCCAAGCCCAGTGCAGCCGAGTGCTGCCAGGCACACTGTTCGAGCCAGCTCACGTAGACGGCATTGTTGGCATGGCCCAGGCCATCAATGTGCTCGGCGCCGATGCGCAGCGGCAGGAGATGGGGCGTCGGTCTGTCCCACTGCATGATGAGACCCTCTCGCGGGCAAGGTCGAAAGACGGAAGGCCAGGCCGAACGGGATCCTGGCCAGGTCATCGGTCGCGGATACTGGCATGAATCCGCGGACAATAAAAAAGGGCCTGCATCGCTGCAGGCCCTTCTTCATGTTTGGCGCACTCGGGAGGATTCGAACCTCCGACCGCTCGGTTCGTAGCCGAGTACTCTATCCAGCTGAGCTACGAGTGCGTTTCGGTGAGTTTAGCCAGAACACCGCTGGTACTGCTGAAGCCAGAGGCTTCGTCGATTTGGCGCACTCGGGAGGATTCGAACCTCCGACCGCTCGGTTCGTAGCCGAGTACTCTATCCAGCTGAGCTACGAGTGCGTTGAAGCTGCGTATTCTAGCTTCCGTTTCTGACGTGTCAAGCAAATTTGCTTGTTTATCAGGTACTTACCATTTGGTCAGTACAGCGGAGCCAGTTTGAAGCAAATGGCGGTGAGGGAGGGATTCGAACCCTCGACACCCTTTTGAGGTGTACTCCCTTAGCAGGGGAGCGCCTTCGGCCACTCGGCCACCTCACCGCAACGGGGCGAAACTATATCGAAGGTTTGCCCGTTTGCAAAGAGAAAAATTCAAAAAAAATCAGTGGTTTGGTTCTTGGTCCTTTTCCTTCTGGATGCGCTGGTAGATTTCCTCGCGATGAACCGCGACTTCCTTGGGTGCATTGACGCCAATGCGGACCTGGTTGCCCTTGACTCCCAGTACCGTCACGGTGACTTCGTCACCCACCATCAGGGTCTCACCAACCCGACGAGTCAAAATAAGCATTCCATTCTCCTTAAGCTTTAACTCAGTCTGCACGTATGAACCGAAACGATCCCTGAATGGACCCTCTAGTCGCTATTGACCTCTGTCCATGCAAGTAAAGTTCCGCAAGAGCCGCGATAGATGAGGCCCCTGTGGCAGGGACCTCGCTTGGCGGGTCACTCGGCGCCGCGTGCGGGGGCGTCGAGCTCGAAAGCGGTGTGCAGCGCGCGAACGGCCAGCTCGAGGTATTTCTCCTCGATGACCACCGACACCTTGATCTCGGAGGTGGAGATCATCTGGATGTTGATGCTCTCCTTGGCCAGGGCTTCGAACATCTGGCTAGCCACGCCGGCGTGGGATCTCATGCCGACGCCGACGATGGAGACCTTGGCGATCTTGATATCGCCCACGGACTCACGGGCACCGATCTCGACACCGGTGCGCTTGAGGATCTCCAGGGCCGCCTGGTAGTCGTTGCGGTGCACGGTGAAGGTGAAGTCGGTGGTGTTATCGTGTGCGACGTTCTGCACGATCATGTCGACTTCGATGTTGGCCGCGCTGATCGGGCCGAGGATCTTGAAGGCCACGCCGGGGGTATCCGGCACACCGCGAATGGTCAGCTTGGCTTCGTCACGGTTGAAGGCAATGCCGGAGATGATCGGCTGTTCCATGGATTCCTCTTCATCAAGGGTAATGAGGGTGCCCGGACCCTCCTGAAAGCTGTGCAGCACGCGCAGCGGCACGTTGTATTTACCGGCGAATTCCACCGAGCGGATCTGCAGCACCTTGGAGCCGAGGCTGGCCATTTCCAGCATTTCCTCGAAGGTGATCTTGTCCAGGCGCTGGGCCTGGGGCACCACGCGCGGATCGGTGGTGTAGACGCCGTCGACGTCGGTGTAGATCTGGCATTCGTCGGCCTTCAGCGCGGCCGCCAGGGCCACGCCCGTGGTGTCGGAGCCACCACGGCCCAGGGTGGTGATGTTGCCCTGCTCGTCGACGCCCTGGAAGCCGGCTACGACCACGACCTTGCGCGCCTTGAGGTCGGCGCGGATGCGGGCATCGTCGATCTGCTGGATGCGCGCCTTGGTGTGGGCGCTGTCGGTGAGGATGCGCACCTGGCTGCCCGTGTAGGAGACCGCCTGGACGCCGCGCTTGAGCAGCGCCATGGTCAGCAGACCGATGGTGACCTGCTCGCCGGTGGAGACCATGACATCCAGCTCGCGCGGATCGGGTTGCTCCATGATCTGCTTGGCGAGGCCGATCAGGCGGTTGGTCTCGCCACTCATGGCCGACACCACCACGACGATCTGGTCGCCCGCTTCATGGAAGCGTTTCACCTTGTCGGCGACCTGCTCGATACGCTCCACCGTACCCACCGAGGTACCGCCGAATTTCTGTACGATCAATGCCATTGCTTGCTGCCCGTCCGCAGAAAAATCTGATTCATGTTGTTGAGGGAGGAAGCGGGCCGCCCTCCCCGGCGACCCGCAGCGCTCTTAGAGGCTTTCCTCGGCGTACTGGCCGGCACAGGCCAGGGCCGCTGCGAGCTGGCTGGCATCGGTGCCGCCGCCCTGGGCCATGTCAGGACGACCACCGCCCTTGCCCCCGACCACGGCCGCGGCGCGCTTCATCAGCTCGCCGGCCTTGAGCTTGGCGGTCAGGTCGGCGGTGACGCCGGCCACCAGCACCACCTTGCCGTCGGCTTCGCCACCGAGCAGGATCATGCCGCTGCCCAGCTTGTTCTTGAGCTGGTCGACCAGCGCCAGCAGCGCCTTGCCGTCGAGGCCGTCGAGACGCGCGGTGAGCACCTTGGCGCCCTTCACATCCTGCGCCTGGTCCACCAGGTCACCGGCCGAGGCACTGGCGGCCTTGGCCTTGAGCTGCTCGATTTCCTTCTCCAGCTGGCGATTGCGCTCGACCAGCGCGGCCAGCTTGTCCAGCACGTTGTCGCGACTGCCCTTGAGCAGGCTGGCGGCTTCGCGCAGTTGCTCCTCGGCGCCGTTGAGGTAGGCCAGGGCCGCGGTGCCGGTGATGGCTTCCACGCGGCGTACGCCGGAGGCCACGCCACCTTCGCTGACCAGCTTGAGCAGGCCGATGTCGCCGGTCTGGGCGACGTGGGTACCGCCGCACAGCTCGACGGAGAATTCACCGCCCATGCCGACCACGCGTACCACGTCGCTGTACTTCTCGCCGAACAGCGCCATGGCGCCACGGGCCTTGGCCTCGTCGATGGCCATGACCTCGGTGGTCACCGCGCTGTTCTTGCGGATCTCTTCGTTGACGATGGTCTCGATGCGCTTGAGCTCCTCGGGCCTGATGGCCTCGAAGTGGCTGAAGTCGAATCTCAGGCGCTGGTCGTTGACCAGGGAGCCCTTCTGGTGGACATGGTCGCCCAGCACCTGGCGCAGCGCGGCGTGCAGCAGGTGGGTACCGGAGTGGTTCAGGGCGATACCCTGGCGGCGACCGGCATCCACCTGGGCCATGAGCGCGGTGCCGACGTTGAGGCTGCCCTTGGTCACCACGCCATGGTGCAGGAAGGCGCCCTGGGTCTTGGTGGTGTCGCGCACGGCAAAGCCAACGCCGGCGCTTTCCAGGAAACCGGTATCGCCGACCTGGCCACCGGATTCACCGTAGAACGGTGTCTGGTCGAGGATGACCACGCCCTCTTCGCCTTCGGCCAGGCTGTCCACTGGCTGACCGGCACGGTACAGGGCGACGATGGTGCCCGAGGCGCTGGTGGTGTCGTAGCCCAGGAAGCGGGTTTCGCCCTCGACCTTGACCAGGCTGTTGTAGTCCACGCCAAAGGCGCTCGCGGAACGGGCCCGCTCGCGCTGGGCCTCCATCTCGCGTTCGAAGCCGGCCTCGTCGAGATTCAGGTTGCGCTCGCGGGCGATGTCGTTGGTCAGGTCGACCGGGAAGCCGTAGGTGTCATAGAGCTTGAACACCACGTCGCCGGGGATGGTGTCGCCCTGCAGCTGCGCCAGATCCTGTTCGAGGATCTTCAGGCCCTGCTCCAGGGTCTTGGCGAACTGCTCTTCCTCGGTACGCAGCACACGCTCGATGTGGGCCTGCTGCTGGACCAGCTCGGGATAGGCCTGACCCATCTCGGCCACCAGGGCGGCGACGATCTGGTGGAAGAAGGTGCCCTTGGCGCCCAGCTTGTTGCCGTGGCGGCAGGCGCGGCGAATGATGCGGCGCAGCACATAGCCACGGCCTTCGTTGGACGGCAGCACGCCATCGGCGATCAGGAAGCTGCAGGAGCGGATGTGGTCGGCCACCACCTTGAGCGACGGGGCGTCGTCGTTGGCGCAACCGATGGCCTCGGCGGAGGCTGCCAGCAGCTGCTGGAACAGGTCGATCTCGTAGTTCGAATGCACGTGCTGCAGCACGGCGCTCACCCGCTCCAGACCCATGCCGGTGTCGACGCTGGGCGCCGGCAGCGGATGCAGGACGCCATCGGCGGTGCGGTTGAACTGCATGAAGACGTTGTTCCAGATCTCGATGTAGCGATCGCCGTCTTCTTCCGGCGAACCGGGCGGGCCGCCCCAGATCTCGGGGCCATGGTCGAAGAAGATCTCGGTGCAGGGACCGCAGGGACCGGTGTCACCCATGGTCCAGAAGTTGTCCGACGCATAGGGCGCGCCCTTGTTGTCGCCGATGCGCACCATCTGCGCCGCGGGCACCCCGACTTCCTTGGTCCAGATGTCGTAGGCCTCGTCATCGGTGGCGTAGACGGTGACCCAGAGCTTTTCCCGGGGCAGACCCAGCCACTGGGGCGAGGTGAGGAATTCCCAGGCGAAGGTGATGGCGTCGCGCTTGAAGTAGTCGCCGAAGCTGAAGTTGCCCAGCATCTCGAAGAAGGTGTGGTGACGCGCCGTGTAACCGACGTTCTCCAGGTCGTTGTGCTTGCCGCCCGCGCGCACGCACTTCTGGCTGGTGGCGGCGCGGGTGTAGCTGCGCTTTTCCATGCCGAGGAAGCAGTCCTTGAACTGGTTCATCCCGGCGTTGGTGAACAGCAGGGTCGGATCGTTCGCGGGGATCAGCGAACTGGAGGCGACCCGGGTGTGCCCCTTCTCTTCGAAGAAGCGGAGGAAGGCTTCACGGATTTCGGCGCTTTTCATATTCATTCCAGACAATGGGCTTTTCGACGCGCGTGACGGGCATCCGACTGGATCGCAGACGAGACGAACGGAGCGGGCGCCGCAGACGCGGCACGTGCGGAAAACGGACACGCATGCCTGGGAGTATATCGACGCCTGCGCCCCGGTGTCGCCCCGGTTGCGCAGGAAAAACGTCGTCGGAAGACTTAGCGGCGGCGGTAGGCGGCGAAAGCGGCGACGGCCGCCTCGATATCGGCGGCGCTGACGTCCAGATGGGTGACCAGCCGCAGGCGTGGAGCCGGACTGATGCGGATGCCGCGCTCGGCGAGGAAGGCCTGCAGGGCGGGTGCTTCGTTACCCATGGCGACGTAGACCATGTTGGTCTGCACCGGCTCCACCTGGTAGCCGAGTTCGGCCAGGGCAGTGCCGAGCCGGGCGGCATGGGCGTGGTCTTCGGCCAGACGCTCGACCTGGTGATCGAGGGCATGCAGCCCCGCCGCAGCCAGAATGCCGGCCTGGCGCATACCGCCACCGACCACCTTGCGCCAGCGACGCGCCTTGGCGACCAGGGCAGCATCGCCGCAGAGCACCGAACCCACCGGCGCACCGAGGCCCTTGGACAGGCAGATCGACACCGAATCGAAATGCTGGCTGATCTCGCGCACCGGTACGCCCAGCTTGACCGCGGCGTTGTACAGCCGCGCGCCGTCCAGGTGCAGGGCCAAGCCGTGCTCCCGGGTGAAGGCCCTTGCCGCCGCCAGATAGGCCAGCGGCAGGACCTTGCCGTGCATGGTGTTCTCCAGCGCCAGCAATCGCGTGCGGGCGAAGTGGAAGTCATCGGCCTTGATGTAGCTGCGCACGAGATCTAGGTCCAGGCTGCCGTCGGCCGCCATCTCGATGGGCTGCGGCTGGATGGAGCCGAGCACCGCGGCGCCCCCGCCTTCGTACTTGTAGGTGTGGGCCTGCTGGCCGACGAGGTATTCGTCGCCCCGCTCGCAGTGCGCCAGCAGGCCGAGCAGATTGCTCATGGTGCCGCTGGGCACGAAGAGTCCGGCCTCCAGGCCGAGATCGCCCGCCAGACGCTGCTCCAGCCGGGTGACAGTCGGGTCTTCGCCATAGACGTCATCGCCGAGTTCGGCGTCCAGCATCGCCTGGCGCATGGCCGGCGTGGGCTGGGTGACGGTATCGCTGCGCAGATCGATCATGCAGGCCGCTCCTTATGCCGGGACCACGATGAGCCCGGCCCGCAGGCCGACGGCGACCTTGGGGTTGGGGAAGATGATGCGCGCCTCGGCCTCGTCGACGATCCAGCGCTCGCTGCCATCCTCGGCCAGCAGCGAACCCTGGCGCAGCGGCGAGAAGTTGGCCACGTCGTCGGCCAGGTGCAGCTGGAAGCGCGGACTGGACTTGTACACCTGGCGCGCGACCCGGAATCTCAGCAGCGAGGAATCCGGCGGCGGCAGTTCGGCTTCACGGCCTTCGATCAGGGCTTCGAGCAGCAGCCGCAGGCGGCTCAGGTCGAGTTCGCTGTTCTCGCCGAAGGGACGGGCCTGGCCCAGCTCCAGGGTCAGGGCTTCGGCCTGGCATTCGGCGTAGGTGTAGGCGCTGAAGGTGATACCGGGTTTGTCATAGAGCAGCACGGCTTCGATGCCGGCGGCTTCCAGGCGCTGCAACTCGGCTTCCGAATGCTCGCGCCCGGCACTCCAGGGATAGAGGGCGAAGCGCGGCAGCGCCGAGGCGCGCAGCGCGGTGTGCAGGTCGTAGTGCAGTCGGGCCCGATCAGGCTTGCTGAAGAACTGCGCGGACAGGCGCTCGAGATCGTTGGCACGTTGGGCCTCGGAGCCTTCGGCCTGGGCATGGCGACCGTTGAACAAGCGATTCAGATCCTGCTCGACATAGCGGGTGCCGCGGCGCATAGCATCGGGATTGCCGAACATGAACAGCATTCGGCAGGCAGGACGCAGGGCTCCGCTGGCGATGCCGCCGAGCAACTCGTCGAGCAGCTCCATGGGCGCCGTCTCGTTGCCATGGATACCCGCCGAGAGCAGCAGGTCCAGGTGGTTGTCGCGCGCCACCGGCGGAGTGACTTCCAGCACGCCTTCGGTCAGCCAGTGGAGACGGGTGCCGTCGGCAGTCAGTTGAATCTTCTCGGTCGGCTCGCGGCCGGCCAGGGTCAGGTCCAGCAGGCGGCCAAGCGCCAACCGATAACGTTCAGATGCAGCCATGCTCTACTCCGCTGAGCGACGTGTCGGAGCTAGATACTCAATGATCGTGGCCGCAACCGCAATCGGCGTCATGCACATGATTCTCATCGCCTTCGTCGGCGAAGGTTTCCAGGGCGATGGACAGGCCCAGGGCATTGAGGGCCTGGGGCCGCAGCACCAGGACCGGGGTCTGTTCTTCGTCGTCCTGGGAGTCGGCGAAGATGTTGAGACCGCCGCTGCCGTCGGCTTCCAGCCAGAGGTCGCGGCCGGCCAGGCGGATGGCCAGGCGCTGGACTTGCAGCGTCTGCTGCTCGTCGGCGGTAGGTTCGAGGATCAGGTCGAGACGGTTGCTCATGGGAACTCCGGACGTCAGGTCAATTGAAAGGGATAGACCGAGCCGAGGCCCAGCAACTGGGTCAGCTCGTCGAGGGCAGTGCGGACCTCGTCCAGCAGTTGAGGATCGGCGAGATCCGCAGGCGCCAGGCGGTCGCGGTAGTGGCGATCCACCCAGTCGAGCAGTTGGGTGTGCAGCGTCGGCGTGAAGCGCACCCCTGGATTCACCGCCTCCAGTTCGTCGGGCTTGAGGGCCACCCGCAACCGCAGGCAGGCGGGTCCGCCGCCGTTCTGCATGCTTTGCTTGAGGTCGAACACCTTGACCTCGCCCAGGGGCCCCGCGCTATTGACCTGGGCCTGCAGGTAGTCCCACACCGCCGGATTCTGCCGGCACTCGTCGGGTACCACCAGCAGCGCGCCCTGCCCCGGCCGATCCAGCAACTGGCTGTTGAACAGGTAGGAACGCACGGCGTCACCGACGCTGATCTCACTGCGGCGCACGCAGAGACGCTGCAGCTGGCCGCCGCGCCGGGCGAGCTTGCCTTGCAGTTCGTCCAGCACGCGGTCGCTGTCGAGAAAGGCGTCTTCGTGATGGAACAGCACCTGGGCGTTGCCCACCGAGATGACGTCGTTGTGGAAGACGCCCTGGTCCACCACCGCCGGATTCTGCTGGGCGAACACCACGCCCTCCTCGCTCAGCCCGTGCAGCCGGGCGATGGCCTGGGAGGCTTCCAGGGTCTGGCGCGCCGGATAGCGATGGGGCTCGGGATAGCGCGGATCGAAGGCGCTACGGCCAAAGACGAAGAACTCCACGCCCGGGGCGCCGTGGTCGTGGCTGAAGCGGGTGTGGTTGGCCGCGCCCTCGTCGCCGAACTGGGCCACCGAGGGCAGTGGCGCATGGTGCTGGAAATGCGCGGGATCGCGGAACATCGCCTGGAGGATGCGCGCCGTGGTGGTCGGTTCGAGGCTGCGGTGAAATTTGCAGGCCAGGTTGGCCGGGGTGAAATGCACCCGGCCATCATGGGTGTCGGCGCTCGGGCTGACGGTGGCGGCGTTGGCGGTCCACATGGCCGAGGCGGAGCTGGCGGACAGCAGCAGCGGCAAGGCTTCGCGCGCGGCGCTTTCCAGCACCTGGGTATCACTGCCGGCGAAGCCCAGGCGGCGCAGAGAGGCGATGTCGGGCCGCTCGTGGGGCGCGAGGACCCCCTGCTCGAAACCCAGCTCCATCAGCGCCTGCATCTTGGCCAGGCCCTGACGTGCCGCCTCGCGCGGATTCGAACACTGCTGCTTGCTGGCCTGGGAGGCCACGTTGCCATAGGACAGGCCCGCATAGTTGTGGGTCGGACCGACCAGGCCGTCGAAATTGACCTCCCGAGCAGCGAGAGCGAGGTGACTCATAGGTGTAATCCTGGGGGCAATTGGGCAGGCAGGCTCAGGGCGTCGCTCTCCAGCGAGGCGACCGGGAAGGCGCAGTAATCCGCGGCGTAGTAGGCGCTGGGACGATGATTGCCGGAGGCGCCGACGCCGCCGAAGGGCGACGCGCTGGCCGCCCCGGTAAGCGGACGATTCCAGTTGACGATGCCGGCGCGCACGCCCTGCCAGAACCGTTCGTAGGTGGCCGGATCGTCGGCCAGCAACCCGGCCGCGAGGCCGAAGCGGGTGGCGTTGGCCAGCGCCAGGGCATGGTCGAAGTCCGTATAGCGCTGGACCTGCAGCAGCGGACCGAAGACTTCCTCGTCGGGCAATTCAGGGATCCCCGAGACATCGAGGATGCCCGGGGTAAGCAGCGCGCGCGTCGCATCCGGCTGACGCATCTCCAGCAGCGCGCGGCCACCCTGCGCCAGGCGCTGGGCCTGAGTCCGCAGCAGAGTCTGGGCAGCGGCGAGGGAGATGACGGTGCCCATGAAAGGCGCCGGATCGGCGTCGAAGCGGCCGGTACTGAGACCCGCGCTGACGCTTGCCAGACGCGCCAGCAGCGCATCGCCCCAGTCACCCTGGGGCACGAGCAGGCGACGGGCACAGGTGCAGCGCTGCCCGGCGGAAAGGAAGGCCGACTGAACGATGGTCACCACGGCGGCGTCCAGATCGGCCACCGGCTCCACCACCAGCGGATTGTTGCCGCCCATCTCCAGGGCCAGCAGCCGCTGCGGACGGTCCGCATTGAGGCGGTGCAGGGCCGCGCCCGTGGCGCTGGAACCGGTGAAGAGGATACCGTCCAGACCGGGATGCGCGGCCAGGGCCTCACCCGTGGCGCGCCCCCCTTGAATCAGGTTGAGCACGCCCGCTGGCAGCCCGGCGGCGATCCAGCAATCCAGGGTCAGGGCAGCGAAGCGCGGCGTCAGCTCGCTAGGCTTGAACACCAGCGTATTGCCGGCCAGCAGCGCCGGCACGATATGCCCATTGGGCAGATGGCCGGGAAAGTTGTAGGGGCCAAAGACCGCCAGGACGCCATGAGGACGATGGCGCGTCACGCTGCGGGCATCGGCTACCGTCGCCGCACGTTCGCCGCTGCGCGCGGCTTCCGCCTGGGCGGAGATGGCCACCTTGGCGATCATGCTGCCGATCTCGGTATCGGCTTCCCACAGGGGTTTGCCGGTCTCCTCGGCCAGGGCGCGCCCCAAGGTTGCACGGCGAGCCTGCAGCACCTGGGCAAAGGCCTGCAGGATGGCCAGACGAGCGGCCGGCCCGCGGCTTTCCCAGGTCGGAAAGGCCTCGCGCGCGGCGGCAAGGGCCTGATCGACGTCGTCCGCGTCCGCCGCCGCGCCCTGCCAGAGCGGGATGCCGTCATAGGGATCGACGGAGCTGAATACCTCGCCCCGCCCGGGGCGCCACTGACCAGCGATATAGAGGCTATCCATGACGTCTCCTCAAGGCATCAGGCGCACGGCGCGCACCTGGGCGCCGGCCATCAGCCGCAGCTCGCGGGCGGTGGCCAGGTCGACCACCAGGGTGCCGGCGGCCAGGCGAGCACGGGCGCTGGTGATGCGGCAGTCCTGACATTTGCGGTTGTGGATCAGATAGACCTCGGCGTCATCGCCAGGCGTACCCACCGCCAGCACCAGGCGCTGGCTGTCACGGATCGCCCGCACCTTGGTGGTTTCCGCCTCCAGGGTCGGGCCAGCGTCGAAGATGTCGACGTAGCCCTGGTAGTTGAAGCCCTCGGCCTCCAGCAGCCGACGAGCCGCCTCGGTGTCCGGGTGCACCCGCCCGATCACCTGACGCGCCTCTTGCGACAGGAAGCAGGTGTACAGCGGAAAGCGCGGCATGAGTTCGGCGATGAAGCCGCGGTTGCCGATGCCGGTGAGATAGTCCGCCTGGGAGAATTCCATCTTGAAGAAATGCCGGCCCAGGCCCTCCCAGAACGGCGACTGGCCGTTACCGTCGGACATGCCGCGCAATTCGGCGATGATGCGCTCGGCGAACAGCTCGCGAAACTCGGCGATGAACAGGAAGCGCGACTTGGACAGCAGCCTCCCGGCGGCCCCACCACGGCGATCGGCGCGCAGGAACAGCGAGCAGAGCTCGGAGCTGCCGGTCATGTCGTTGGCCAGGAACAGCGTGGGAATCTGCCGGTGGATGTCCAGTTCACGCGAGGCGCTCACCGTCAGGCCGACCCGGTAGTTGTACCAGGGCTCGCGCAGCCCCAGGGCGGCGGCGATCCCGGCGATGCCGATGACCTCACCCTCGTCTTCCAGGGCAAAGAGATAGTCGGCATCGGCAGGCTGCGCCTGCTGCAGGAAACTGCGTTCGGCGTTTTCCACCCGCTGCGCCAAGCGTTCTTCGCTGGCGGGCAGCGTGGTGAGACCGGCACCGGCCGCTTGCGCCAGTTGCAGCAGCGCGGGCACATCGGCACGGGTAACGGGACGGACGATCATCGGACCTCCAAAGACGCTAGGGTCGGCTACAGCGCTACCAGACGAACCCGGTCGCCTTCGGCGATCTCCAGGGTGGCGATCTGCTCGGGGGAAAGGACGACGGACTCACCGGGAGCCCAGCTCAGTGGCGTGGCCAGCGCCCGGAAGTTCTCCAGGCCATCGTTGGCGATCAGGAACCAGGGCGCGTCCTCGGGCGCTGCTGCGCCTTCGCTCACCGGTGCGAGACGGCTCTCGGCGATGGACCGGATGGCCGTGGTGCGGGCGTGCAAGGTCGGGCCGCCATCGAAGATGTCGATGTAGTTGTCGGTCTCGAAGCCTTCGCGACTGAGGATGTCGAAGGTGATCTGCGCGCGCGGGTGCACCTGGCCCATGGCTTCCTGAGCACTGTCGGGCAGCAGGGGCACATAGAGCGGATAGGTCGGCATCAACTCGGCGAGAAAGGTGCGGCTCCTCTGCCCGGACAGCCGCTCGGCGGTGGTGTAGTCCAGGTCGAAGAAGTTGCGCCCTACCCCGTTCCAGAACGGCGATTCGCCGTCATCGTCCGCCAGGCCGACGATCTCCACCACCACCGTCTCGGCGAAACGCGCCGGGTGGGCGGCCATGAACAGCAGCCGGGCACGGGAGTTGAGTTCGGCGTGGGGGGTGTCGAGCAGCGGGCGCTGGACGTAGAAGCTGCTCAGCACGCTGTTGCCGGTCAGGTCGTGACAGAGCGACAGCACATGCACCTTGTTGTGGATCTTCAGCTCGCGCGAGGCATGGATGAAGGTCTCGTTGCGAAAGCTGTAGAAGGGTTCGGAGAAGCCCGCCGAGGCGACGATGGCCGAACAGCCCAGCAGCTCGCCGCTGGTGGTGTCTTCGAGCACGAAGAAATAGCTCTCCTCGCCATGAAAGCCCACCTCGGCCGCCAGCGACGACTCCGAGGTGCGGATCTTGTCGCGCAACCGTTCGGGGTTGTCGGGCAGCGAGGTGACGCCAACCGGGCTATCCGCGGCGAGCCGCTGGACCAGGGGCAGATCCGCCGCGCGCGCAGGGCGCATTACCAGCATGAGAACTCCTTGTGTACGGATCCATCCCTGGATGCCAGCGGTACGCGTCCCGCGTCCGGAGATTAGCCTTGGGTGAGGCGCGCCAGGGCGCGATCCAGGCGGGCCAGGCCTTCGTCGATGTCGGCCTCGGGGATGATCAGGCTTGGCGCCATGCGCAGCACGTCCGGGCCGGCCTGGAGGATCATCAGGCCTTCCTCGTTGGCGGCGGTGACGATGTCTTTGGCACGCCCCTTCCAGCTGTCGTTGAGCACCGCGCCGATCAGCAGACCCAGGCCGCGAACCTGCTCGAATAGGCTATAGCGGGCGTTGAGCTGCTCCAGGCCGGCGACAAAGCGCTGATGGCGAGCGGCTACGCCAGCCAGGGTTTCCGGCGTGGCGACGATGTCCAGCAGCGCGGCGCCGACGGCGCAGCCCAGCGGATTGCCGCCGTAGGTGCTGCCATGCACGCCCGCGCTGAAATGCTGGGCGACCTTGTCGGTGGTCAGCATGGCCGCCAGCGGGAAGCCACCGCCGATGCTCTTGGCGGTGGTGAGGATGTCCGGCACCACGCCATAGTGCTGGTAGGCATAGAGATGACCGCTACGACCGACGCCGCTCTGCACCTCGTCGAAGATCAGCAGCGCGCCCTGGGCGTCGCACAGGCGGCGGGCGCCTTCGAGGTAGGCCTGGTCGGCCGGCAGTACGCCGCCCTCGCCCTGGATGGGTTCGAGGATGACGGCGCAGGTCTTGTCCGACACCACGGCTTCGAGAGCGGCCAGGTCGTTGAAGGGCACATGGCGGATGCCTTCGATCTTGGGACCGAAACCATCGGAATACTTGGGCTGGCCACCGACGCTGACGGTGAACAGGGTACGGCCGTGGAAGCTGTTGGTGGCGGCGACGATCTCGTAGCGGCTGCCTCCGCTGACGTCATGGCCATAGCGCCGGGCCAGCTTGCAGGCCGCCTCGTTGGCTTCGGCGCCGGAGTTGGCGAAGAACACCCGGTCGGCGAAGGTGTGATCCACCAGCTTGCGCGCCAGACGCAGGGCGGGCTCGTTGGTGTAGATGTTGGAGACGTGCCAGAGCTTGCCGGCCTGCTCGGTCAGGGCGTTGATCAGCGCCGGATGGCCATGGCCCAGGGCGCTGACGGCGATGCCGCCGGCGAAATCCACGTACTCGCGATCGGCCTGGTCCCAGACGCGGGAGCCCTCTCCTCGCACCGGAATGAACGCGGCAGGGGCGTAGGTCGGGACCATCACCTCATCGAAGGCGGCGCGTTGCACGTTGGGTTGAGAAGCGGACATCGGGGTTTCTCCTGCCGATCACGGCGGTGACTGAGGGGGATTGTAGGACGACCTCCGGGCGCGGCATTGCGCCCAGGCGACAACTATTTACGGGCGAAAACGCAAACGGGCGTCCGACTCGCAGTCTAGCGATTCGGACACCCGCTCTGGAAGGGCAAGGACGTACCTTCCGGTACGCCCGAGAAATCAGTTGGGCGCGACGCGGCTGGTGCCGTTGACGGTCAGGATGCGCACCCGCTCGCCGACGCGGAAGATCTCACCCTTGTTGACCGCCTGCACATAGGCACGCGAGCCGCCGTCATCTTCCTTCACGGTGATCTCAACGCCGTTGGCCTTGGTAAAGCCCTCTTCGGTGGCCGAGCCCAGCAGGCCGCCCGCCACCGCACCGATGATGGCGGTCACGAAACTGCCACGGCCACCGCCGATGGCACTCCCGCCAATACCGCCGACCACGGCACCAGCCCCGGCCCCGATGGGCGACTTGGTGCCCTCGATGGTGACCGGACGCAGGGCGGTGATGGTACCGGTACGGACCGTCTGCACCTGCCGGGCCTCGTCACGCGAATAGACGTCGCCGGACTGATCCGAGGCGCAGCCGGCCAGCAGGGCGACGGCGGTCAGGGAGGCGGCGAGCTGAAGGACTCTGTTCATGGGGCAACTCCAAGGGCAGTTGAAAGACACTGGCCGCACCCACAAGGATGCAGGCGCAGATCGCTATTATCCTTGACCCAGGGCATCCAGGGAGGTTTCCGGTGACTGTAACCCGGGTACCTTGCGAACGCCTTAAGGCGCCAGGCGCTGGCGCTGCCACTCACCGTCGAGGCGCTGGTAGTCCAGCCGATCATGGAGGCGACTGGAGCGGCCCTGCCAGAATTCGATGCGCTGGGGCCTCAGGCGATAGCCACCCCAGAACGGCGGTCGGCTCGGCTCGCCGTCGGCGAAGCGCTGTTGCACCGTGGCCAGACGCTGCTCCAGTTCGTGACGGTCGGCGATGACCTGGCTCTGCGGCGAGGCCCAGGCCCCCAGGCGACTACCCAGTGGGCGGACCCGGTAGTAGGCGTCGGACTCCTCGACCGACACCTGCTCCACCAGGCCTTCGATGCGCACCTGGCGTTCCAGCGCCGGCCAGAAGAAGGTCATGGCCGCGCGCGGCTGCCTGGCCATTTGTTGGCCCTTGGCGCTGTCGTAATTGGTGTAGAAGACGAAGCCCTGGGGATCGACGCCCTTGAGCAACAGCACGCGGCAATGGGGCTGCCCCTCGTCATCGACGGTAGCCAGCCAGCAGGCGTTGGCTTCGACGGGCGGCTGCTCGGTGCGTACCGCCTCTTCGAACCACTGCCCGAATAGGGCATAGGGATCCGCGGGTGCCTGGGCTTCGGTCAGGCCGTCGCGGGTGTAGTCGCGACGCATATCGGCGAGGGACGGTGACATGGAAGTCTCCTGCTAGGTCGGTATCGACCTAGCTTAACCAAGTCCCGCCTGGCTCGCCTGCTTCAGGACAAGCTTTGTAGCTAGCGCGCCGCCAAGGACTGCAGGCTGGCCAGCACGGTCGCGCGCGGCTGGATCAGCACCTCGACCCGGCGATTGACAGCACGGCCGGCGGCGGTGGTGTTGTCGGCACGCGGATGAGCGGCGGCCAGGCCACGCACGATCAGGCGATTGCCGCTGTAGCCGCTGAGACGGAAGATGGCCGCCACGGCCTGGGCGCGCTGCAGGCTGATCTTGTCGTTGAGCGCCGCGGCACCGGTGCTGTCGCTGAAACCGAGCACGATGACGGCGCTGTCTTCGTCCACGCTCACCGACTTGGCCGAGCGCGACAGTGGGCCGAGCATCACCGGCAGCAGCATCTCGGCGCGATCCGGGTTGAAGGAGCTATCGACCGGCGCCACCAGCACCAGCGCATCATCGCGACGTTCGACCTTGACGTTGCTGCCGGCCACGGCCACGCGCAGCTTCTGCTCGTGCTCGTCCAGCCAGGCCTTGCTGACCTTGACCGGTACCGGCTTGAGCGCTTCCGCCTTGGCGACGGGCTTGACGTCTTCGCTACCGAAGGGCCACCACCAGTGACCGCCCTTCTCACCCGCCGCAGCGGCCTGCTCCGGCTTGGCCGCCGGTGCCTTCGCCACGACCTTGGTGTCGGCCTTGGGCTCGGCGGCCTTGGCCACCGGCTTGACCGGTTCGGCAGCCTTGTCGCTACCGCCGAACGGCCACCACCAGTGTCCGCCGTTGGCGGCGGTGCTGGCTTGAGCAGTGCCTGGCTTGGCAGGCGCAGTGGCCTGGTCGCCAGTGCCCTGGAAGGAACTGCAGGCAGATACGCCCATGCAGAGAATGAGGGTGGTGGATTTGATCAGCTTCATGCAAAGTTTCCCATCGGCGAGCCGGAGGACAGAGTGAATCAATGCCCCGGCCAGAGCCGGCGGCATGAGTGAACTTAAAGTAGTTTCGAGATTGTGGCCGCAAACCTACGCCGGGCAAAGCGGTGGAGTCACGAAATTTGCGTGTATGCCGACCAGTGGCGTGTCCTTGCTCAAGACAAGGGGAAAATCCGCTCGGTCCTGCGTACCTCACTCGATGGTTCTCCGAGGGCCCGAAGCGACAAGAGGGGTCAGCCGTGAGTCCGCATCCGTTTCCAGCAAAGGCACCAGGCCAGCAGGAGGCTTGATCATGGAAGGCTTCGTCGATGTCGCGACGCTCAAGGACCTGGCCGCCAGGTCCGACGCCATCACGCAGGCGTGCCGCTGCCAGCAGCGGGATCTTTCGGGATGGACCGCCTGGCCGGTGGGCTACCGGGAAACGGACTTTGCGCAGATCGGCACCCTGGGGCGCCACGCGCCTGAGGAGGCGATCCTCGAGGAGTATCATCCGGCAGGCACCCACTACTGGTCGAATGCCGCCCCCATCGCTCCGCGCTTCCATCCCTACAACCAGAGCACGCTATGGCGGTGCCTGGGCTGCCAGCGTCTCTACCTGAGGCATAACGACGACGGGGCCTACCATGTGGCACCACGAATCCGGCTGCTGCAGCCGGCGCTGATCGTCGATGCAGCCCACGCCAACGATGGGCGGGAAGCCACTGTGACGTGACCTCACCTATGCCAGTTGTCACCCGCGATGGCTAGGCGATCATGCGGGCGCTGGCGACCTGGCACGACGCAAACGGCGATCCAAAGGCCGCTCCCCCGTCCGCTCCCCCGTCCGCAGCCGCTCTAGCTCGCGGTATCGGAAGATGCCGCTCGTTAGCTGCAGCGAAAACCGGGAATTAAGCCCACAATAGACGCCGCGCATCCCGCGTGCGGGTGTGCGCCCATCAACGGTAAAAGACCTGGTCCCAGCAATACGATGGCAACTACAACTCGAACGGGCGTCGCCTGGTTTGTCGACGGTGCCTACGCCCTGAGCGCCTGGAACGGCTCGGTATACGGCGCCAAATTCGACTATCTCAAACTACGGCTCTTCATCGAAGAGGATGCGGGCGAACCCATAGGCGACGCCTACTACTTCAACTGCGATAGCGACCCGCCCACCGTCGCCCAGACCAACTTCAACAAGTTTCTCAGCTCGGCGCCGCCCAAGGGTGCAGGCCTGAGGGTCAAGCTCTACTGGCTGCAGAGCAAGGCCCACGAATGGCCTACCTCGGCGGGCGGAGGGCCGATCCTGCATCCGGTGACGGGCGAGCAGTACACCACCAAGAGCCAGAAAGGCGTCGATGTCGGCCTGGCCTTCAACCTGATGCGCTCCCATGCCAAGCGCGGCTGGAAGAAGCTCTACCTGGTGGCGGGCGACGGCGATTTCCACGAGGTGGTGCAATACCTGGTGGAAAACGAAGGCGTGGAGGTCACGGTGATCGGCGCGCACTTCTCTATCAGCGGCGAGATCGCGCCCTATGTCCGGGTGATCGAATTCAAGGACATCGAGACGGCCATCGCCCGCTAGCCCAGCGCCTCAAAGACACTCCCCTACCGCGCGTGCCAGGGCCTGGGCGCGCGGATCCATCAATACATAGGGTCCCAGGGTGTTGGTGACGAAGCCGAAGGCCACCTCGCGCTCCGGATCGGCGAAGCCGGTCGAGCCGCCCGCCCCCGGATGGCCGAAGGCCTGAGGCCCGAGGCCATAGGTGGCGTTGGCCTGGTCCGGTTGATCGAGCATGAAGCCTAGGCCGAAGCGGGTCGGCGTCAAGAGCGTACGGTCTTCGCCCTGACTGTGCTCCACCAAAGCCTCGCTCAAGGTCTCCCATTCCAGCAGATCGCCAGCCAGCAGGCCGGCATAGAAGCCGGCCAGGCTGCGTGCATGGCCGTGGCCGTTGGCGGCCGGCTGATGGAAGCGGCGCCACTCCGCCTTGTTGGTGCTGGTGAGCACGCCGGATGGATTGCCAAAGGCCAGGGTCGGCAAGGCGCCCGGATCGCTCATGGTGGTCTTGAGCAGGCGCTGCGCGGCGGCATCACCCAGCACCCCCTTGCCGCGTACGATATGGGCGACGCGCTCGTCTTCGCTCGCCGGCAGACCGATGTGGAAATCCAGATCCAGGCGCTCGGCGGTCCGGGCCACGATGGCCTCGCCCGGGCCACGGCCGTCGGCGCGACGGATCAGTTCACCCAGCAGCCAGCCAAAGGTGATAGGGGCATAGCCATGGGCGGTGCCGGGCGTCCACCAGGGTGCCTCGGCGGCGACCGCGGCGGTCATGGTGTCCCAGTCGTACAGGGCGTCACCCGCCAGGCGTTCGCGCAAGGCGGAGACGCCGGAGCGATGACTAAGCAAATGGCGCAGAGTGATGTCGGCCTTGCCGGCCGCAGCGAATGCCGGCCAGCGTTCGGCGACCGGGGCATCGAGGGCCAGCTTGCCCTCCTCCACCAACTGCAACGCCGCCACCGTGGTGAAGGCCTTGGTGCAGGAGAACAGATTGAGCAGGGTATCGGTGTGCCAGGGCGTCTGGCCGTCCTTGTCGGCCATCCCGCCCCAGAGATCCAGCACGGTTTCACCACCGACCTGGACGCACAGCGCCGCCCCGCGGGTCTGGCCGGCGGCCAGCAACTCGGCGAAGGCCTCGCGGACGGATTCGAATCTCAGGTCGTGATAGCCGTGGACGGTCATGGGTTTTCCTGGGTAGATGAGGTATTGCCGGGCACGGGGCCACGATCAGGCAGTTGATCATACCGCCAAGCGGGACGCCCTCACCCCAACCCTCTCCCCGAGGGAGTGGGAGCTGTCTGCGTAGGCGTTCAGCGGTAGGTTGGGTTGAGCGTAGCGAAGCCCAACGGCCATTGCCTCGGCGTCAGGCCTGTTGGGCTTCGACGATAGAGCCGTCTCAGCCCAACCTACGGCTTATCGTAGCCAGGGCCACCCCTTACTGGATCTCCCGCCGGAACGGCGGCAGCGCATTGAGGATGGCCTTGCCGTAGCGCTGGGTCACCAGGCGGCGATCCAGCAGCGAGATGGTGCCGCTGTCCTGCTCGGTACGCAGCAACCGACCGCAGGCCTGGATCAGCCGCAGCGAGGCATCGGGCACGGCGATCTCCATGAAGGGATTGCCACCGCGAGCCTCGATCCACTCGGCCAGGGCGGCTTCCACCGGATCGTCCGGCACGGCGAAGGGGATCTTGGCGATGACCACGTGCTCGCAGTAGGCACCGGGCAGGTCGACCCCTTCCGCAAAGCTGGCAAGACCGAACAGCACGCTGGCCTCGCCGTCATCGACGCGCTTCCTGTGCTTGTTGAGGGTCTCCTGCTTGGACAGGTTGCCCTGGATCAGCACCCGCTTGCGCCAGTCCCGTTCCAGGCCGTCGAAGACGTCCTGCATCTGCCGCCGCGAGGAAAACAGCACCAGGGCGCCACGCGCGCCCTCCAGCATGGCCGGCAATTCGCGGACGATGGCCGCGGTGTGCTCGGCCGCATTGCGCGGATCGGCCTTGAGATCCGGCACCCGCAGCACCCCGGCCTCGGCGTGACGGAACGGGCTGGGCACCACGGCGGTGGCCGCCGAGCGCGGCAGGCCTGATCTCATGCGGAAGCGGTCGAAGGTGCCCAGGGCGGTCAGGGTCGCCGAGGTCACCAGGGCGCCGTAGGCGACGTTCCACAGATGACGCCGCAGCATCTCGGCGGCGAGGATGGGGCTGGCGTTGACCTCGATGTCGTACAGCGAACCCGTTTCCGCCAGGGTCATCCAGCGCGCCATGGGCGGGCTGTCTTCCGGGTCTTCGCAGGTAAAGGCCGTCCACAGCTCCCAGTTGCCCTGGGCGCGGGCCAGCAGACTGCCGAACAGCGGATACCACTCCTCGGCCTGGTAGCTGGCGAGGCCAATGCTGGACTCGCCGTCCATGGCCTGCTTGAGCATCTCGGTCAGGCGGGTGAACAGATCGGTGAGCTTGGCGAAGCCTTTCTTGAGCTCGATGCCCATTTCCCGCAGGTCTTCGGGAATGACCCCGCCGACGAAGCGGTGGCGCGGCCGTTCCCGGCCTTCCATGTCCTCGCCGGCGCGGAAATCGGCCAGAGCCTCGCAGGCGGTGAACATGAATTGCTGCTGGGTGCGGATTTCCCGCGCCAACTCCGGCACCTGCTCCACCAGCCGGCCGAGATCGCCCGGCAGGGGGTGCTGGGCCAACAGCTTGGTGAGATTCTTGGCGATCTGCTCCAGCCACTCGGCGGTGGATCTCAGCCGGGTGAAATGGGCGAAGTGGCCGATGGCCTTGTCCGGCAGGTGGTGGCCTTCGTCGAACACATAGAGGGTGTCGCGCGGATCCGGCAGGATGGCACCGCCACCCAGGGCCAGGTCGGCCAGTACCAGGTCATGGTTGGTGACGATGACATCGACCTTGGTCATGCCTTCGCGCGCCCGGTAGAAGGCGCACTGCTGGAAATTCGGGCAATGGCGATTGGTGCACTGGCTGTGGTCGGTGGTGATGCGCGACCACTGCACGTCCTCGATGGCTTCCGGCCAGCTGTCGCGATCACCGTCCCAGCGATTGCCGGCCAGGCGCTCGATCATCTTGCCGAACAATTCGTTGGACGCCTCGTCCACGTCGATCTTGAAGCCATCCTCGGCGAACAGCTGGGCGGTGGCGTTCTGCGCCTGGCCTTCCTGGAGCAGCATATCGAGCTTGGACAGACACAGGTAGCGGCCACGGCCCTTGGCCAGGGCGAAGCTGAAGGACAGCCCGCTGTTGCGCAGGATGTCCGGCAGGTCCTTGTGCACGATCTGCTCCTGCAGTGCCACCGTCGCCGTGGCGATGACCAAGCGCTTACCAGCCGCCTTGGCCGCGGGGATGGCGGCCAGGGCGTAGGCCACGGTCTTGCCGGTACCCGTGCCCGCCTCCACCGCCACCACGGCCGGCTCACCTTCGCGATGGCCCTCCTCGTCCTGGGCGATGGCGCCCAGGCCCTTGGCGGTTTCCGCGATCATCAATCGCTGGCCGTAGCGCGGCTTGAGCGACTTGGCTTCGAGGAAACGCGTGTAGGCGCCCTGGATCTGGGTCTTGAGTTCGGTGCTGAGCATGCCTGGTTCCGGGCGATGGCAAAGCAGCGCCACGTCCGGCGGACGAGCGCTGTATGCATCTACAGTAATGGATCTTGGGCGCTATGATAACGCGCCTGTCGTCAGGATGCGCCCGACGTTGTGGTCGCAGGCCGATCAGGCGCTCGGCAGCTGAGGGGGCAGGCGATGAAAGGCGCCAAAGATCAACAGGCTCAGGCGGTCGAGCCAGGGGTGGCGACGCAGACGCAAGGCACGACGGCTGGCGAAGACTTCGCCCAGATGGAGCAGCAGCAGGGCCAGGGCGACCAGCGCGAGCAATTCGGGGAAAGGACGAGCGAGAGGCAGAGCGAGGGCGGCGGCTGCGGCGAGCCAGAACAGCAGGAGGAGGACTTTGCCGGTAAGGGACAGGGTTTTCATGGATTCCAGCAGGAGGACGAGATGGATCGGACCATAACGCCTATCGCCGGAAAAAGTAAAGGCGGCGGACCAGGGTCCGCCGCCGGTGCATCACTCGCGGTCGATCTGGATTTCGACGCGGCGGTTGGTGGCACGGCCTTCAGCGGTCTCGTTGGTGGCGATTGGCTGACGCTCGCCCATGCCCTTCACGGACACGACGCTGGCCGCCGGCACACCGGCCTGGATCAGGTAGTTGCTGACCGACTTGGCACGACGCTCGGACAGACGCTGGTTGTAGGCATCGGTACCCTTGCTGTCGGTGTGACCGGTGATCGACAGGCGGGTGCTGGCGGCTTCGCCACGCAGACGGCCGGCGATACCATCGAGCTGAGCACGATCCTGCGGGCTGACCTCGGCGGAGTCGAAGGCGAAGTGCAGGTCACGGGCGGTGATCACTTCCTGCTTGGGCAGCGGTGCCGGTGCGGGAGCCGGTGCGGGCGCCGGAGCCGGGGCCGGGGCGGGTTCCATGCGAGCGACCTGCTCGTTGCCCTTACCATGCACCCAGCAATAGGCGCCAGCGGTGGTGCCGATACCCAGGGCCGCCATGCCGGCGACGTTACCGCTCTGAGTAGCACCTGCCGCGCCGCCGACCAGGGCGCCGACCGCTGCGCACACCGGCCAATCGGATTTCTGTACGCCGCCCGCACAACCAGCCAGCACGGTGCTTGCCAGGATGAGGGGTAAAGCTGTCCTTGCGATGCTCTTGCTCATGAAGGGTCTCCTATAGACCGGGTGCCGCGAGTTAGGCTCGTCTTTCGTTTTATGGCGCTGTCAGACTAATGGTGGCGTACACATCTTGACAACGCTGGTTGCTTAGTCAATCGCGATTTGATTAGGGTTCCCTTAATGGCAAACATATTCTCCTCCCGCACCCCGCAACAGGCTCTGGCAAGCCTGCTCGAGCACCACCAGCCCAAGCGCCTGCTCTGTGTGGCGCGCGAGCCGCTGCCAGCGCTTGAGGCCTATGCCGAGGCCCATCCGCACTGCCAGGTGGTGCAGGCAGCGGTGCCCCTGGATGACCCAGCGCTGCTGGCCGAGCGCTACGACCTGGTGATCGTCGCCGATTGCCTGGAACACCTGCCGCTGCGCCAGGGCCGCGAATTGCTCGGCGGCCTGCGCAACCTCAACACCTCGCGCCTGGCGGTGCTGGTGGACCTGGCCGCCAGCGACTGGCAGGTGACAGACTTCTACGCCCTCGCCCTGCAGGCCAGCGAGCGCTTCGCCCGCGAGGGCCAGGTGGTCACCCTGTTCAGCTATGATCTGCACGACTACAAGCAGGTCCCGGACTGGCTCAATGCCAAGTTCTGGGCCAATCCGCAGAATTTCGGCAAGTACTGGTGGTGAGATGCAACTAATGGCCCCCTGCCCCTGTGGCTCGGACCGCTCGCTCGGCGACTGTTGCGGAGCCTTTCATGCCGGAACTCCGGCGCCCAATGCCGAATGGCTGATGCGTTCGCGCTACAGCGCCTATGTGCTAGGGCTGATCGACTACCTGGTAACCACCACGGCGCCTGCCCAGCAGGAGCAGTTGGACCGGGAGGCCCTGGCGGCCTGGAGTCTGGGCAGTCGCTGGCAAGGGTTGCAGGTGCTGGAGCATCGCCCCGAGCCGGGGGATCCCGCCCATGCCCGGGTCAGCTTCGTGGCGCGCTGGGAGGATGGGCGCGGCGCCCATCGCCATGAAGAGCACTCGGGCTTCGTCCAGCGCGAGGGACGCTGGTACTTCCTCGATCCGACCGTACGCCCCCTGCCGGGTCGCAACGACGCCTGCCTGTGTGGCAGCGGCGCCAAGTTCAAGAAGTGCTGCGCCGGCTTCCTGTAACGCCGGCCGCGCTCATTCCTTGACCAGCGTCAGGTGATCGGTATCAGGGACCGCTACGGGTAGCGGCTCGGACGCCGGCCCCAGGTCGCTGCCCACCGGCGCCAGACTCAGGTGTGAGAGATCGACTCGCGGCGACGCCACGGGTGCGGCCTCATCCTGGAGATCGGCGCCCACCGGTGCCAGGCCGAAATCCGGCGCCTGGATATCAACGAAGGCCGCCATCACGGCATCCCGGGGAGCAACCGACAGAGATCCACGCTCGGCGGAAGGTCGCGAGGCGGTCGCCGCGGGGGCTGGGGTAGGCCCCCGCGACTCGGCAGGTGCGGCAGCCGGCTCGATCGTCTCGGCCATGGGCACGACCTCCACCAGCGCCCCCGCCTGGGCCAGGGTGGCGCGATAGCGCTCGGCCGTGGCGGCATCGAGGCGGTTCTTGATGATCATGCGGCGACCGGAAAAGAGCACGGCGATGCGCTGTTCATCCGCCTGAAACAGACGCATCAGATTCTGTCGGGTCTGCTGCGCATCGGCGCCAGCGACCAGTTCGCCTTGGAAGGCGATTTCATAGAGCACGGCGGACATGACAACCTCCTCGGTCACGGCAAGAGCTGCAGGATGCAACGTCGCGCCGGAGTGGTCCAGTCCGCACGGTCGCCTGGCCCAGGCGTTTTTTTGTTAGCCTGTGCCGAAGCGGCCCCGACTTGTGCAGCAATCGGTGCTTGTTAAACTGCGCAGAAAACGGGAGTGCCGCATGCTTCGCCAGGCCTTGTTCATCACCCTGCTCGGCGTCCTGCTGAGCAGCCTTGGCGGTTGTACCTACATCGGGCGCAACTATGACGAGCCTCAGGTCGAACTGACCGGCGTGGAGCTGATCCGTGCGCGGCTGTGGAGCCAGGATTTCGTGCTGCACTTCCGCGTCCAGAATCCCAACGACAGCGCCCTGCCCGTACGTAGCCTGGCCTACACCGTCTACCTGAACGATCTGCTGCTGTCCCAGGGCGTCGCCAACCTGCATGCGTCAGTTCCCGCCAACGGTCGACGCAGCTTCTCCGTACCGGTGCAGACCAATCTGTGGCGTTACGTGAAGGACGTGGGCCGCATGCTCGAAGACCCTGAGCAGCCGATCAGTTACCGCCTGCGTGGCCGGGTGAAGACCGGTTGGCTGTTCGGCCGCAGTGTCCATTTTTCTCGCCAGGGACAGTTCGTGCCTGGCGCCTACATCCCGGAGTTATGAGATGAACCAACACGTCCACGGTCCCGATTGCAATCACGACCACGATCACGACCATGGCCATGGGCACCACGTCCACGGCCCGCACTGCAACCATGGTCATGCCCAGGAGCCGGTGCGCAATCCGCTGAAGGAAGTGGGTCGCAACGATCCCTGCCCGTGCGGCAGCGAGAAGAAATTCAAGAAGTGCCACGGCGCCTGAGCCCGTTTCCGTAGGTTGGGCTGAGGCGGTTCTACCGTCGAAGCCCAACATAGCGGAGTCAGCCTGGACTGTTGGGCTTCGCTACGCTCAACCCAACCTACCCCTCCACGACCCTGGCGCGTTACCAGGGTTGTCCGCCGCGTTGCGATTCCAGCCGCCGGATGAATTCCTCCAGCACCAGGGCGTAGAGATCGTCCTTGAGCACCAGATCTTCTACCCCGCAATCGATGTTGGGGTTGTCGTTGACCTCGATCACCGCCAGCTTGTCGCCCGCCTGTTTCAGATCCACGCCATAGAGACCATCGCCGATCAGATTGGCGGTGCGTACCGCCAGTTCGACCACCGCATGGGGCGCGTCCTGCACCGCCAGAGTGCGGAAATCGCCGCTGACCTCGGTGGCGCTGGCGCTGTGGTCGTAGATCTGCCAGTGGCCCTTGGACATGAAGTACTGGCAGGCGAAGATCGGCTCCTGGTTCAGCACACCGATGCGCCAGTCGTATTCGGTGTAGAAGAACTCCTGGGCCAGCAGCAGCACCGAGCGCTCGAACAGCTCGGCGCTGGCCTTGCGCAGCTGCGCCGCGTCCTCGACCTTGATGACGCCCCGGGAAAAGGAGCCATCGGGAATCTTCAACACCAGCGGAAAGCCCAGCCGCTCGCCGAGGCCTTCGAGCTGGCCGGGATTGTCCTTGTAGAGGATCTCGGTCGCCGGCATGTCCAGCTTGTGGGCGCGCAAGAGGTCGGCCAGATAGACCTTGTTGGTGCATCTGAGGATCGAGCGTGGATCGTCCATCACCACCAGACCCTCGCTTTCGGCCTTCTTGGCAAAGCGATAGGTATGGTGGTCGATAGCGGTGGTCTCGCGGATGAACAGGGCGTCGAATTCACCCAGCCGCGCGTAATCCTTCTTTTCGATCAGCTCCACGTCCAGCCCCAGGTGCTTGCCGACGCGCACGAAATTCTTCAGCGCCTTGGCATCTGACGGCGGAAAGGCTTCCTTGGGGTCATGCAAGATGGCCAGGTCGAAACGATATTTTTCACGCCGCCCCGGCTTGAGCCAGACGCGGCGACTGAAACCGTCAAGGGCGTTGGCGAATTGATCTTCCTGCTGTTCGTGCAGCTTGTGGATGCTGCCCAGCTTGAGGCCGCCGATGTGCCAGCCAGCGCGGTCGCGGCGGAATTCCACCAGCAGCAGCGGACAGGGAAAGGCCTCGAATACCTGGCGCGCCAGATCCTGTAGAGGCGCGATGTCGGTGTTGCCGAAATAGAGCGTGAGGGTGAAGCCGTCGGCGCTACCGTAGGGATGACCGGCCAGCGCCTTGGTCAGCAGCTTGTCCAGGTCCTCCAGCGCCAGGCCATAGAGCGACTTGCGCGCCAGTTCGCTGATGGTACGCACCGAGGGGATGACCTTGTGCCCCCGGGCTTCGGCGAGCAGCGAACAGTAGTAGCCGTGGCCGAGGTACTTCTGGCTGCGGCAGAGGTTGATCACCTGCACGCGTTTGCCATTGTCCTGTTCGTTGGATTGCTCCAGGTATTCCTGGGCGGTGATGACGTCTTCGCTGGGATAGTAGGACGACCAGTCTTCCTTGCGTTCCACGACGATATACAGCTTGCTCACTGGACCTCCTGGTTGCGGGGCGTGGTCCCGGTGGAAACCCGGATGCCGCCGGACCACTCCAACTGTTGTAACGCGGGTGCTATTAACCGTTGCTTAACCATGCCAGGCTGCCCGCTCTGCTCCAGGAGAATCCTTCGCGATGAGTTTCATGCTCAGGCCCGCCGGGCTGGACGATCTGGCGGCACTGGTCGATCTGGAAGCCCGCTGCTTCAGCTATGACCGCCTTTCCCGGCGCAATTTCCACTACATGCTCACCCGTGCGAACGCGGTCCTGATCCTGGCGGAAAACGACCGCCAGGTGGCCGGTTACGCCCTGGTGCTGTTCCACCAGAACACTTCTCTCGCCCGGCTCTATTCCATCGCCGTCGATCCGGACGCGCGCGGTCATCGCCTGGGCCAGCGCCTGTTGGAGGCTGCCGAAGCCGAGGCGGTGGAGCGCGACTGCGCCTACCTGCGCCTGGAGGTCCGACCGGACAACGCCGCCGCCATCGCCCTCTACGAGCGCAACGGCTATCTGCCCTTCGCCACGGTGGAGGACTATTACGAAGACCACAGCCAGGCGCTGCGCTTCGAGAAGCGCATCCGCCAGCCGCGCGAGGGCCAGGCCCGACCGGTGCCCTTCTATCGTCAGACCACCGACTTCACCTGCGGCCCGGCCAGCCTGCTGATGGCCATGGGCGCGCTGCAGCCGGGCCGCCCGCTGGAGCGGCGCGAGGAGCTGCGACTGTGGCGCGAAGCCACGACCATCTACATGACTGCGGGCCATGGTGGTTGCGGCCCCCATGGCTTGGCCCTGGCGGCGCTGCGCCGTGGCTTCAAGGTGACCCTGCAGGTCAATACGCGCGGCCCGCTGTTCCTCGACGGCGTGCGCAGCGAGGAGAAGAAGGAGGTCATGCGTCTGGTGCACGAGGACTTCAGCGCCGAGGTCAAGCAATCGCCCATCGAGCGGCTCTACCGTACCCGCCTGGACGTGGCCGCCTGGGTCGCCGAGGGCGCTTTTCCACTGGTGTTGATCAGCTCCTTCCGGCTGACCAAGGCCAAGGGACCTCATTGGGTGCTGGTCACCGACTGCGACGAGGACTTCGTCTACCTGCACGATCCCGATGTCGACCACAGCCAGCACCGTCGCGAACTGGACTGCCAGCACATTCCCGTGTCCCACGCCGAATTCGACAAGATGAGTCGCTTTGGTCGCGGCAAGCTGCGTGCGGCGGTAGTCCTGCGGGCAGGGTGAGGCGGGGTTGCACGGTGGCGCGAACAGGGCCAGGATCAGGACCAAGAACAATGACGGGGCGGTCCATGAGTCAGGCCTTGCGCAAGAACAACCCTTCCTACGAGTTGATGGAGGACCTGAGCGGTCACTCGGTCATCTACCGGGAGCATGGCTTTCCCTGCCCGCTGGTGCGCTGGCATTTCCACAAGGAATACGAGCTGCACCTGATCGTGGCCAGTTCGGGGACCGCCTTCATTGGCGACTATATCGGCAACTTCTATCCGGGCAGCCTGTTCCTGACCGGTCCGCATCTGCCACACAACTGGATCAGCCGCGTCGCCGAGGGCGAGGTGGTGGCCAAGCGCGACATGCTGGTCAACTTCACCAACGAGACGGTGGATAACGCCACGGCGGTGTTTCCCGAACTTAGCGGCCTGGCACCGCTGCTGGAACGTGCCCGCTATGGCATCGAATTCCAGGATCCGCAATTGATCGCCCGCGCCGAGGTGTTGCTGCAGCAGATCTCCGAGAGCGGCGGTGCCACCCGCCTCGGCCATTTTCTGGTGTTGATGGAGGCGCTGGCCACGTCGGAGCGCTATCAGCTGCTGTCCGGCAGCGTCGAACCGGCCACGGCCAGCGAACAGGCGGTGGATCGCACCAACCGGGCGCTGAATTTCATCTTCGATCACTACCAGCGTGACTTCACCCAGGAAGAAGTGGCCGAGCACCTGGGCATGACGCCCACCTATTTTTCCCGCTTCTTCCGTCAGGCTACCGGTCGCACCTTCGTCGAATTCGTCAACAGCCTGCGCATCAGCAAGGCCTGCGAGATGCTCTCCCACAGCAGCATGCCGGTTACCGATATCTGCTTCGAGGCCGGCTTCAACAACATCTCCAACTTCAATCGACGCTTCCACCAGCTCAAAGGCATGACCCCGCGGCAATACCGTAGCCTGACGGTGCAGCGCCTGACCGAACAGAACGCCTGAACGGCTTTCCTTGATCCGGTTTGTTGCCAGCTTGAGAGCCATTGAACAGACCTGGCGCAAAGTTCGGTTATGATCGAACTACCCATCCGTGTCGACCGAGGACAGAGCCACCATGAGCGAACCCTACACGCCCCCACGCGTCTGGACCCCCACTACCTCCGGCGGCAACTTCGCCAGCATCAACCGCCCCATCGCCGGCGCGACCCATGACCAGGAGCTGCCAGTCGGCGAGCACCCCTTCCAGCTCTACTCCCTGGGTACGCCCAATGGCATGAAGGTGACCATCCTGCTGGAGGAACTGCTGGCGCTAGGGCACACCGACGCCGAATACGACGCCTGGCTGATCCGTATCGGGGAAGGTGATCAATTTTCCAGCGGTTTCGTCGAGATCAACCCGAACTCCAAGATCCCGGCCCTGGTGGATCGTCGCGGCGCCGAACCGCTGCGTGTCTTCGAGTCCGGCGCCATCCTGCTCTATCTCGCCGACAGCTTTGGCGCCTTCATTCCCAAGGATCACGCCGGTCGCACCGAGACGCTGAACTGGCTGTTCTGGCAGATGGGTTCGGCGCCCTTCCTGGGTGGCGGCTTCGGGCATTTCTATGCCTATGCGCCGGAAAAGCTCGAATACCCCATCAACCGCTACGCCATGGAAGCCAAGCGCCAGCTCGATGTCCTCGACCGCCTGTTGGCCGAGCGCCGCTATGTGGCCGGCGAGGACTACGGCATCGCCGGCATCGCCATCTGGAGCTGGTACGGCAACCTGGTGCTGGGTCAGTTGTACAACGCCGCGGAATTCCTTTCCGTGCAGGACTACCAGCACGTGCAGCGCTGGGCCCAGGCCATCGCCGCGCGGCCGGCGGTGCAGCGTGGCCGTAGGGTCAATCGCACCTGGGGTGAGCCGGGCGAGCAACTGGCCGAGCGGCATTCGGCCAGCGACCTGGACTGACCCAACGAGCGGTGGCAGAAGGGATCTGCTGCCGCTAGCGCCCCCAGTCCGCCGTGGCGGAGCCGAGTCGCGTCGCGGGGCGACGCCACTGCAGCTCGACCGCGCCGATCCTGAGCGGCGCCCGCAGGCGCACCGCCGGTCCCCAGGCGGTGGGTTCCCGAGCGTCACCGTAGTCCTGCGCCTCGGGTCCTCGATACATCGGTCCACCGCTCGCACCTGGTCGCTCGGTCAGCAGCACGGCGGTACGGGCGAGGGACAGCCGCGCCGTCACTGCCAGCCCTTCCCGTTGACGCCGTGCCAGCCCGCGCAGGGCAGCGGCAGCCATGAGATAGCCAGTGGCATGGTCGAGCGCCTGCACCGGCAAGGGTACCGGCGTCTCCACCCCTTGCCAGGCACTGCCAGCCGCTGCGATGCCGCAGGACATCTGCACCAGGCTGTCGTAGCCCCGTCGTAGTGCCCAAGGACCACTCCAGCCGTAGGCACAGAGGGACACATCGATCAGGCTGGGATTGAGCGCGCGTCGCTGTACGTCTCCATAACCCAGCTGCTCCAGCGCATCAGCGCGATAACCGTGAACCAGGATGTCCGCCTCGGCCAGCAGCGCCGCGAACCTCTGGCGGTCGGCGGGCCGCCTGAGATCGAGCCGCGCGCAGCGCTTGCCCAGGGTGACCTCGGGCGCCTGGGCCGGTTCGTCCCAGGCGGGCGGATCGATCCGCAGCACCTCGGCGCCCAGCCCGGCCAGCAGGCGGGTGGCGATGGGCCCGGCGAGGATGCGGGTCAGGTCGAGGACGCGAATGCCCTGCAAGGGGCGTTGTGGATCAGGGCGCCAGTCGCGCGCGGTGGCAATGGCTGTCCATTCCTGGGCGATCAGCGGTTCGGCGCGCACCGCTTGCCCCTGGGAATGCGCCTGCCACTCCGCCTGGCTGCGCAGCCTCGCCGCGCAACCTCCGGCGTTGACGATGGCCGTCTCCAAGGCTTCGCCCGACCAGCCGGCCGTGGCCTGTACCACGGCGTCCTGGCGGTTGGCACAGCCCAGGACGGCAAGGGCACGCTCGCGGTGGTGGGGCGCATTGGCATGTAACCGTAGCCAGCCGTCACAGGTGCGGTAATCACCCGTGATGGGATCCCAGACGGCGGGCAACTCCCAGCCCAGGGGACGCAGGGACGTCTTGAACCAGGCCGCGGCGAGATGTCGGTCCACCTGTACCGGCAATCCGGGCGCCCCTTCGGCCAGCAGATCGGCGGTGGCCAGGCCGGCGACCCCGATCGCCGCCGTGGCGAGATCGCTGACCGGGAAGCAGGAGGCCAGGCTGTCGTCGCCCAGGACCTGCAGGTTCGTCGCCTGGGCGGCAGGCATACCAAGGGCGACCACGAGTTCGCTGAGCAAGGCGTGAAAGGCGGCAGGCGTACGGGACGGGTTGGCCAAGGCGAGGTCCTCCGCGGCAGCAGGCAGTACTGCAACAGTAACCCTGCCTGTACGAGCAGGACACCAGCGTTCGTCCGCCTACCGTCCAGCCCGACGCGGGGACAAATCGCCCGGCACAAGGGTCTCCCCTTCATCGCCTCACCACACCCTATCGGAGACCCCATGACCGAACGACAGCTGCTCATCGCCGGTGCCAGCGGCATCATCGGCCAGGCCGTGCTGGAGGCCTTCGCCAAGGCCGGCTGGTCCATTACCACCGTTGGCCGCTCGAAACAGGGCCCAAGCCGCTTTCCCCATCTGACCGCCGACCTGCTGGACCAGGACAGCCTGGCAGCGGCCAAGGCCGATCTGGCCGGCGTGACCCATCTCTTCTACAGCGCCCTCAAGCCGAACCCCGATCCAGGCGTGGAGGCGGACGAGAACGCCGCCATGCTGGAGAACCTGGTGGGCGCGGTGCGTAGCGCCGGAGCACCCCTGGCCCGCATCACCTTCGTCCAGGGCGGCAAGATCTACGGCGCTCACCTGGGGGTCTACAAGACGCCGGCCCGCGAAGACGACAGTCGTCACTTCCCGCCCAATCTCTACTTCCGCCACGAAGACTTCGTCCGCAGTCTCGAAGGTGATGGCATTCGCTGGACGGCGCTGAGGCCCGACATCGTCATCGGCCATTCCCTGGGATCAGCCATGAATCTGGGCAACCTCATCGGCCTCTATGGCGCGCTCTGTCGCGAGACCGGCACGGCCATGCAGTTTCCCGGAACGGAGCAGGCCTATCGCGGTGCCCTGGTCAACGTCACCGCCGCGCCGCTATTGGGCGAGGCCGCGGTCTGGGCAGCGGAAGAAGAACGCGATGGCGCCTACAACCTCACCAATGGCGACGTCTTCCGCTGGAGTCACGTCTGGCCGCAGCTGGCCGACTGGTTCGGGCTGGAGGTGGGCGAGCCGCAACCCATCTCCCTGGCCCAGCGCCTGACCGCACTGAAACCGGTCTGGCAGGCGCTGGCAGAGCGCGAAGGATTGGCCGAGGCCGATCCCGAACGGATCGCACCCGGCGCTTTCGGCGACTTCATCTTCCATGTCGAGAAAGACGCCATCTTCGACGTGACCAAGGCGCGGCAGGCTGGCTTCGGGCGGATGATCCTGAGGTCCGACGAGGTCTTGCTCGCGCACCTGGAGGACATGCGTCGGCGTCGACTCATTCCCTGAGCCGTCTCGCGCCGTCCTGAACAGTCGAAAACGCTAGGGGCAGCGCATGGTCTCATTCGCACCGCCTCGCTCACTTCCGTTGGAGTTACACGATGTACGCCGACACCCTCACCTGGGGCCATGGCCCCCGCACCTTCGAAGTCTTTCTCGAGCCTACCTGTCCCTTCTCGGTCAAGGCCTTCAACAAGCTCGACGACCTGCTGGCCCAGGCCGGCCCTGAGCGGATCACCCTGAAGATCCGCCTGCAATCCCAGCCCTGGCACCTGTTCTCCGGGGTGGTGGTGCGCTGCGTCCTGGCCGCCGCTACCCTGGAAGGTGGCAAGGAAAGTGCCAAGGCGGTCTTGGCGGCGGTGGCCGCCCACCGCGAGGAGTTCGAGTTCAAGGATCACGCCACCGGGCCCAACCGTGAGGCCACACCCAACGACATCATCGCGCGTCTGGAGCGTTACAGCGGCCTGGCCCTGGCCGACGCCTTCGCCAAGCCGGACCTGCAGCACGCCATCAAGTGGCACTGCAAGTACGCCCGGCAGAACGGCATCCATGTCTCGCCGACCTTCATGATCGATGGCCTGGTGCAGCCGGACATGAGCAGCGGCGATTCGGTCGCGGACTGGATCGCCAGGCTGGATTGAACACCGGGGCTCAGGGCGGAGAGGAGGTGTAGCCTCGTCCCTGACGCTATGCTCGGCGGCGTTCCTCCGACCCGAGACAGACTCCCATGACCTTTCCTGCTGGAGCTCTACCCTGGAAGCTCTAAGTGTCTATCTCGGGCTGGCCGCCCTCGCCTTTGGCGCGGCCACACTGCTGCCCCTGCAGTCGGAAGCCGCTCTGGCGGGGCTGCTGCTCACCGAACGCTATGCCACGCCCCTCCTGCTGCTGGCCGCTACCCTGGGCAATGTTGCCGGTTCGACGCTGAACTGGTGGCTGGGCACCCACCTCGAACGCTTTCGCCAACGCCGCTGGTTTCCGGTATCGCCGAAACGGCTTGCCCGCATTCAGGCGGCCTATCAGCGCTATGGCTGGTGGTCGCTGCTGCTCAGCTGGACGCCCGTGATCGGTGATCCGCTGACCCTGGTCGCCGGCGTGATGCGCGAACCCCTGTGGCGCTTTTTACTGGTGGTGACCCTGGCCAAGACCACGCGCTATGTAGTGGTCTGGGGGCTTACCCAGGGTTGGCGCTGATCGAGCGCGCGAGGAAGGTCTTTCCGTCCTTACGTCCAGACTTCTCGGTACGCCACAGGAATACTGAACGCGCACTCTCAGCCGGCTTGACGGGTCCGCTGACCCAGCCAGGTCGCCTCGACGGAGGCCAGATCGGCGCGTGGGATGAGTTGCGCAGGAATGCAGCTGCAGCGCGACAGGTTGAAGACCTGACGGCCCTCGGCGGTCATGACGTCCTGCATGACCTTGAGCCCGGGCAGGATACGGCTGTACAGGTGCTCGTCCAGACCACAGGGCGATCTCGCGCCTGTGCTGCCTTCGTAGAAGCGTGGGGCCCGGGCATTGAGGTCGACACCGGCCAGATAGATCTTGCTAAAGCCCAGGTGATAGGCCAGTTGCAAGGCGATGAAGGCAACGGTCCGGACATCGAAGATGCCGTAGTCCATGTCTCGGCTGAAACCGATGTCGCGCGCTCGGCGACTGAGCAAGGTGAGCGTGCGTTCGGCCTGGTCGCGTTCCAGCCCGAGGTAGTGTTCCAGCCGGGTACTGGGCGCTCGTCGCAACGCATGAGCCTTGGCCTGCCGGCTTTCCGCGAGCCGTTCGATCGCCGCGGGCCACAGGGCAAGCCGTTGCGCCTGCTCGATTCCGCGCGCGTAGAGATCAGGTTGCTGCTCGGCAAAGCTCAGGTCGCTGCAGACGTAGAAGAGCGGGCGGATGTCGGTCCCGCTCAGCTTGGCGATGGCGCCGTTCATGGTAATGATCGGCACATCCTGCCAGGCGTCCAGGTTGAGTTCGGCAGCCGAAGGTCCGGAGGCCAGTAGGAGCACCGGGCCACGTTGACTGTTGCGCAAGGGCGCGAAGTCCTGGCTCACAGCGGCGACCCACCTGGACGCGCGGCATCAAGGACCTTGGACAGGCAGTTTGAAAGCTGCTCGAGTGGCATACCACCAGCTCCCTGTACGGCAATGACGAAGGTTATTAGTCATACATATTCAACGGTACCGATAAAAAGTAAACGAGCACCCTGGTGAATGACGCCACCAACGCTACGTTTTGCCGCTTAGGACTCACTTAAGGTGCCTGTACCGAATGTGGTGTCCATAGCAATTAAAAGACTTGTCTGTGAGCCAGTAGAAGCCGAGGCGGCCCAGGGCCTGGAACGATCCGGAGATCCGCCCTGCCCCCAGCGACATCGCGCCGCTCGTGGAGCCTCGCGAACGACCGATTGCCCCTTAACGGAGACACCGCTCCGACGATCAGGAATACCGCGCGGAGAGGCGCCATTCGCGCAGGGCCTCGACCGCTCGCGAATGGCCCTCACCAAGCATGGCAGGGTCACAGGGCTGGAGGTTGCCGCCAGCCGCACTGTGCCTGTACGAGCGCGGTGGACAGGCGCGAGGACTTACGCCGCGCCGGCGCCCTAGGAACCGCGGTAGGTGCTGAAGCCGTAGGGGCTGAGCAACAGCGGGATATGGTAGTGCTGCTCCGGCTGGGTGACGTCGAACACCACGGGGATTTCCGGGAAGAAGGCGCTGCGACCCTGCTGGCGATAGTAGTCGCCGGTCTTGAAGACCACCCGGTATTCACCCTTCTCGAAGGTCTTTTCCTGGGGAAACAGCGCCGGCACCCGTCCCTGCTCGTTGGTGACCTGCTCCGCCAGCGGCTGCCAGCCCTGCCCTACCTGGCGCTCCAGGGTCACGTGCACCCCCGCCGACGGCTTGCCGTCTTCCAGGTTGAGCACATGGACGCTCAGGGGATTGGGTGCAGCAATCGCGAAGCCGGACAGGGCCAGACCAGACAACAGGACAAACGTCTTCATGGAGATTTCCTTCAGGGATGGGAGGTGAGATTGAGGTGTTCGGCGGCCGCCAGCGCACAGCGCTCGTCCGCCCCGCCACCGCCGGCACCGGCGATGCCCAGGGCGCCGACCAGCTGGTCGCCTTCGTAGAGGGGGATGCCACCGCCGAGCAGCAGCAACTCGGGCAGGGTGACGAGATTGGCCGCATCCGGGTTCTGCCGGGCGCGCTCGGCCAACGCCTGCGACGGGGTACGGGTGGACAGTGCGGTAAAGGCCTTGCGCCGCGCCGCCTCGGCGTTGTGCGGCCCGACGCGGGTATCGCGTTGCAGGAGGATCAGTTGACCGCTGCGGTCGAGCACCGCGAGCGCGGCGCTGCAGGGCGCGGCCTGCGCCAGACGCTGGGCAGCCGCGAGGTCGAGATCGGGATGCTGCGGCAACGCCGCCTGCGCCTGACCGAGGGCGGCAGCGCCCAGCAGCGTGAGGGAGAGAGAGGAAAGAAAGCGCGACATGATTCGAGGTCCAGGAGATGACCCCGCCAACTTATCCTGATCGTTCGGTCAGGAACGGGTACTGCAGAATGACAATTTTGTCAGAAGGATCAGCGGGATAGCTGTCCCGACCCGACAGCGTTACCCCTCGCCCGCAGCATTAACATTCCTGCCTCGCGGCGCGTGGTTAACGCGCCGAGGCTCCTGTTGCCTTTATCCCTCTTTATTACCAGCGACCCGAGCCGACAGTGGCCTCACGAAGGGCCGTTGCTTTCCAAAGGTGCACAGGCCCATCGACCACGCAAAACCATCGGGCCTCTATTGATCGATTAGATCAAAACATGCTTTATTGTGATCAGAACAATCACAAGGTAGGCATGACCATGAAATTCCGCGGCATCGTTCCCGCCCTCGTTACCCCCTTTGACGCCCAACAACGTGTCGATGAAAACGCTTTGCGCGGTTTGATCGAAAACCTGATTGGCGCCGGCGTCCACGGCCTGTTCGTACTGGGCACCAACGGCGAGTTCTTCGCCCTCTCCGAAGCCGAAAAGTTGCGTATCGCCGAGCTCACGGTGGACGCCGCGGGCGGCCGGGTCCCGGTCGTAGCCGGTACCGGTGCCTTCGCGACGCACGAAGTGATTGAACTGAACAAAAAGATGGCGGATCGCGGCGTCGATGCCCTGTCGGTGATCACGCCCTACTTTAATGCTGTCAGCCAGAAAGAGCTGATCACTCATTACGAAGCCATTGGCGACGCCTCCCCACTGCCGCTCATGCTCTACAACATTCCGGCCAAGACCGGCATGTCGATCGGCATCGGCGCTGTGGCCGCCCTGAGCCAGCATCCGCAGATCAAGGGGATCAAGGACAGCGCGGGCAACTTCGACGCCCTGGTGCAGATGATGAAGTACCGCAGCGATGACTTCGCCGTCTTCGCCGGTACCGACTCCCTCATCTATTGGAACCTGCTGGCCGGCGGCGATGGCGCGGTGGCGGCCACGGCCAATGCCGTGCCCCAGGTCGTCATGGCCATCTGGAACGCCTTCCAGGCCGGCGACCACGCCACCGCCCGCGCCGCCCAGGAAAAGCTGCGCCCGCTGCGCGATGCCTTCGCCCTGGGCACCATGCCGTCGGTACTGAAGAAGGCCGCCGACCTGCTCAACGTCCCGGTCGGCCCCTGCCGGGCCCCGGTCGCGCCGCTGGACGAAGCCACGGTGCACAAGCTCGAAGGCCTGCTGGCCATCTATCGCGACTGATCCGGAGCGCCCATGTCCCTCTATCATTTCCAGACCGTCAAACACCTGGTCCACGGCGCCGGCGCCCTGGATCAGCTCGGCGACAAGCTCGCCCTCCTCGATGTCCCGCTGCGCCGCGTGGTGCTAGTTACCCAGAACGCCATGCATGGCCTGGGCGTGACCGAGCGCGTCAAGGCGCAACTGGCCGCCCGCGACATCGACGTGGCCGTGATCGACAACGTCGAGATCGAGCCGACCCTTGAGAACATCGAGCAGGTCTTTCGCGAACAGGTCTCGCCGCGCCAACCGGACGCCCTGCTCGCCATCGGCGGCGGCTCGGTGCTGGATGCCGCCAAGCTGTTCGCGGTCATGCTCACCAACGAGCAGTCGCTCAGATCCATGCTCGGCATCGACCAGGTCGCCCGCGCCGGGCTGCCCACCGTGCTGGTCCCGACCACCGCCGGCACCGGCTCGGAAGTGACGCCCAATGCCATCGTCACCCTGCCCGACGAAGAGTTGAAAGTGGGCGTGGTCAGCCGCCACCTGCTGCCCGCCCTGGTGCTGCTCGATCCGCTGCTGACCCTGAGCCTGCCCAAGGCCATCACCGCGGCTACCGGGATGGACGCCTTCACCCATTCCCTGGAATCCTTCATCTCCAACAAGGCCAACCCGGTCAGCGATACCTTTGCCCTGGAGTCCATGCGCCTGATCGCCGGCAGCATCGTCGAGGCCTACCAGCAACCGGACTCGGTGGGTGCCCGCAGCGACATGCTGCTCGGCTCCACCTACGGCGGCGTGGCTCTGACCGCGGCCGGCACCGCTGCTGTCCATGCCCTCGCCTACCCCCTGGGCGGCAAGTTCCACGTCACCCACGGCGTGGCCAACGCCATGCTGCTGCCCCACGTCATGGCCTTCAACCTGGACAGCTGCGCGCCGCGCCTGAAGCGCGCGGCCGTGGTCTGCGGTCTGGCCCGCGAGGAAGACAGCAATGAGGCCGCCGCGCACAAGCTGATCGAGCAGATCGCCGCCTGGACCGCCACCCTGGAGATCCCCCAGGACCTGGCCGCCTTCGGCGTGCGTGAGGAGCACCTGCCAGACATGGCGGTGGCGGCCTCCAAGGTCACCCGGCTGATGGTCAACAATCCCAAGCCGCTGAGCCTGGACGACATCCAGGCGCTGTACCGGCGGTTGCTGCCATGACCCGCCTGCTGATCCTGGCCGACGACCTCAGCGGCGCCGCCGACTGCGCCCTCGGCTTCGCCAAGGCTCAGGCGACCCGGGTGCTGCTCGACGCCGAGGCCCTGGATGCCCAGGCACCGGTGACGGCACTGGACCTGGACAGCCGTCGCCTGGACGCGCGCGCGGCCGCCGCGCGCCACGCCGCCCTGCTCGGGCACCCGGCGTTGGCGGGCGCCGCGCTCTACAAGAAGATCGACTCCACCCTGCGTGGCAATGTCGCCGCCGAGGTGGCGGCCCTCATCCCGCGCGGCCTGGCCCTGGTTGCGCCCGCCTACCCGGCACTGGGCCGCACGACTCAGGGTGGTATCCAGTACCTGGACGGCGTACCGGTCGATCAGACCGATGTCTGGCGCAACGAGGGACTGACTGGCAGTGCCGACCTGGTCGCCCAGCTGACCGATCACGGCATCAGCTGTGCGCGGCTGGACCTCGCCACTCTTCGTCAGCCGGTGGCCCTGGCCGCCGCTCTGCGCCGCGCGCTGGACAGTGGCCTGCCCGCGCTGGTCTGCGACGCCGAGCGGCAAACGGACCTGGAGGCACTGGCCCGGGCTTCCGCGCCCGTGGCGCAGCAGCTGTTCTGGGTCGGCTCCGCAGGCCTGGCCGAGGCGCTGCCCGCTGCCCTGGGCCTAACCGGCCACACCGCACTGCGCCCCCAGGGCGACGGCCCGATCCTCACGGTGGTGGGCAGCATGTCACGACACTCCCAGGCCCAGGCCGAGCGGCTGGTGGCGGGGAGCGGCCAACACTGGCAGCGGCTGGCCCCTGCCTGGCTGCTGGAGCCGCAGCGCGCCACCGAGCGTACCGCGCTGGCCGCAGCCCTCGCTCGGCAGCTCGCCCGCGGCGAAGACGTCCTGGTGAGCCTTGACCAGCAGGCCCGCGACCCGCGCCAGGCCGTGACCCTGAGCCAGGCCCTGGCCGAACTGCTGCAGCCCGCACTGCAGGAAGCCGCTGCCGTCATGGCCACCGGTGGCGAGACCGCACGCGCCCTGCTCGCCCAGTCCGGCATCACGGCGCTGGACCTGCACGGCGCCCTCGCCCCGGGCGTGGCGCTGGCCAGCACCCGCTGGCGTGGTCGCGCCCTGCGGGTAGTGACCAAGGCCGGCGGCTTTGGCCAATCCGACACCCTCCTCGACGCCTGGCGCCACCTGCGCGCCAGCCTACCCGCACAGGCCGCCATGGCCTCCCTGCAGAAGGAAGCCCACCATGTCTGAACGTCCCGTCATCGGCATCACCATGGGTGACGCCACCGGCGTCGGTCCCGAGATCATCATGAAGTCCCTGGCCCACGCCTCGGTCTACGACAGCTGTCGCCCGCTGGTCATTGGCGACGCGGGTCGCCTGGAGGATGCCAATCGCATCGTCGGCGGCCGCCTGCAGATCAACGCCATCGAGCGTCCCGATCAGGCGCGCTTCCAGCCCGGCGTGGTGGATTGCATCGACCTCGGGCTGATTCCCGCCGACCTGCCCTACGGCAAGCTGTCCGCCCTGGCCGGCGACGCCGCCTATCGCTACATCGAACGCACCGTGCAGCTCACCTCCGCCGGTGAACTCGATGCCATCTGCACCGCCCCGCTGAACAAGGAAGCGCTGCACGCGGGCGGCCATATCTTTCCGGGCCACACCGAGCTACTGGCGCACCTCACCGGCACCGAGGAGGTGTCGATGATGCTGATGACGCCGATCCTCAAGGTCATCCACGTCACCACCCACATCGGCATCATCGATGCCATCGCGCGCATCGAGCCGGGTCTGGTCAAGCGCACCATCGAACGCGCCCACGCCACCCTGCATCGGGCCGGCATCCAGGATCCCCTGATCGCCGTCTGCGGTATCAACCCGCATGCCGGTGAGAACGGCCTGTTCGGCTACGGGGAAGAAGAAACCAAGATCCAGCCGGCCATCGACGAGCTGCGCGCCCGTGGCTGGCGCGTGGAAGGCCCACTGCCTGCGGACACCCTGTTCTTCCGCGCCGGTCGCGGCGATTTCGACTGCGTGGTGGCCATGTACCACGACCAGGGCCACGGGCCGGTCAAGGTCATGGGCCTGGAGGCGGGCGTCAATGTCACCGTCGGCCTGCCGGTGATCCGCACCTCGGTGGACCACGGCACCGCCTTCGACATCGCCGGCAAGGGCATCGCCGACGAGCGCAGCCTCATCGAGGCGTTGCGCCAGGCCACCGAACTCGCCAGCCGGCATCGCGCCAGCCAGGCCGCCATCGCCTGAGGAGTACCGCTTTTCCCGTAACGCCAGTGCTATCCAACAACAACAAACGGAGTCACTCGCATGCAAACGTTCGACGTGCAAAGCACCGCCATCATCATCGGGATGGTGGTGGCCTACATCCTCTTCACCACCTGGCTCAGCATCCGCCTGCGCAGCCGTACCAGCGGCGAATTCATGGTGGCCGCGCGCAGCATGCCGGCCTTCGTGGTGGGCATCCTGATGATGTCGGAATTCATCGGCGCCAAGTCCACGGTGGGCACCGCCCAGGCGGCCTTCGAAAGCGGTTTCTCCGCCTCCTGGTCGGTGATCGCTGCGGCCATCGGCTTTCCGCTGTTCGGCCTGCTGATGGCGCGAAAGCTCTATGCCTCCGGCGAATTCACCATCTCCGGTTTCATCGCCCAGAAGTACGGCCTGTCCACCAAGCTGATGGTGTCGATCATCATGATCTACGCCCTCTTGCTGGTGAACGTGGGCAACTACGTCAGCGGCGCGGCGGCCATCGCCACGGTGCTCAAGATCAACCTGCCCACCGCGGCCTTCATCACTGCCATCGTCAGTACCCTGTACTACGTCTTCGGCGGGCTGAAGAGCGTGGCCTACGTCAGCATCCTGCACACCTCGGTCAAGTACGTGGGCGTGCTCATCGTCCTGGGCGTGGCCCTGCACATGACCGGTGGCTTCACCCCGGTCATGCAGAACATGCCGGAGCACTACTTCACCTGGGACGGCGCCATTGGCGGCAGCAAGATCTTCGCCTGGATCATCGGTACCGTCGGAGCGATCTTCTCCACCCAGTTCATCATCCAGGCGATCTCCTCGACCAAGGATGCGCGCGCCGCGCAACGCTCCACCTTCCATGCCTCGCTGCTGTGCATCCCCATCTCCCTGGCGCTGGGCTTCATCGGGGTCGCGTCCAAGTACCTGCACCCGGAGATGAGCAGTCTCTACGCCCTGCCGGTCTTCCTGCAGTCGATGCACCCGGTGCTGGCTGGGGTGGTGACCATTTCCCTGGTCGCCTCCATCTTTGTCAGCGTCAGCACCGTGGCCCTGGCCATCGCCTCGCTGGTGGTAAGGGACTTCTATGTGCCGCTGCGCAAGCCGACGCCAGAACGTGAATTCAAGGCCACCCGGGTGATCTCCCTGATCATCGGCTTCGTGCCGCTGTTCTTCGTGTTCTTCGTCCCCGAGATCCTGAACCTGTCGTTCTTCACCCGCGCACTGCGCCTGTCCATCGCGGTGATCGCCATGATCGCGATCTACCTGCCGCTGTTCGCCACCAACCGCGGCGCGACCCTGGGCCTGCTGGCCTCGACCATCACCACCAGCGTCTGGTATCTGCTGGGCAATCCCTATGGCATCGACAACATGTACGTTGCCCTGGTGACGCCCGCCATCGTCGTGGTCATCGAACGGCTCTTCCCCCAGTCCGCCGCCAAAGCCGCCCCTGCCGAGGTCCCCCATGCCAACCACTGAAATCGCCATCGCCGGTCGCCAGGACAGCTTCCTGCCAACGCCCTATCCGCAGAACCACGCCGCCAACCTGCTGGCTCAGCCTGACGGCACCCTGCTGTGCACCTGGTTCGCCGGCACCCAGGAAGGCAAGGCCGACATCTCGGTGCTGCTGAGCCGCCGCGACCCGGAGATCGGTACCTGGAGCGAGCCCGTGCAGCTGTCGGACGACCCGACTCGCTCCGAGCAGAATCCCATCCTGTTCCAGGCGCCAAATGGCCCGCTGTGGCTGCTGTGGACCGCCCAGGTGGCCGGCAACCAGGACACCGCCATCGTCAGGCGTCGGCTGTCCACCGATGGCGGCCAAAGCTGGGGCGCCATCGAGACCCTGATCGACACCCTAGGGACCTTCGTTCGCCAGCCGCCGGTGGTGCTCTCAAACGGCGACTGGCTGCTGCCGATCTTCCACTGCATCGCCCGCCCCGGCGAGAAATGGGTGGGCAGCCATGACACCAGCGCCGTGCTGATTTCCAGCGACCAGGGCCGCAGCTGGACCGAGCATGCGGTACCGGAGAGCACCGGCTGCGTGCACATGAATATCCAGCTGCTGGGGAATGGCAGCCTGCTGGCACTGTTCCGCAGTCGCTGGGCCGACTTCATCCACGCCAGCCGCTCCCAGGACGGCGGTCGCAGCTGGAGCGCCCCCACCCCGACGGCCCTGCCCAACAACAACTCCTCCATCCAGTTCGTGCGCCTCGCCAGCGGCGAACTGGTGGTGGCCTACAACCCCACCAGCGCCGCCGAGTACAGCGAACGCCGCGCCTCGCTCTACGACGAGATCGACGATGGCGACAGCCGCGTCGATCCGGTAGCAAAGGACGGCGAGCGCAGCGCCATCTGGGGCGTACCACGCGGCCCCATGAGCCTGGCCGTGTCTACGGACGAGGGTCAAAGCTGGCGGCGCCTGGATGTCGAGGCCGGCGATGGCTATTGCCTGACCAACAACTCCACCGAGAAGCTCAATCGCGAGTATTCCTACCCGAGCCTGGTGCAGGCGGCCGATGGGGATGTGCACCTGGCCTTCACCTACTTCCGCCAACGCATCAAGCACGTCCGCCTGCCGCTGGCCGCGCTGCGTTAGAGGAGACGGCGATGACAACTCAGTCTCATGCCCTGGTGACCGGCGTCAGCTCCGGCATCGGCGCCGCCATCACCCAGCGGCTGCTCGCCGAGGGCTGGCGGGTGACGGGCCTCAGCCGTCGCCCGCCGGAACAGCCCCATCCGGCGCTGACCTGGATCGGCGTCGACCTGGCCGATGCCCAGGCGCTGGATACCGTGCTGGCCAACATCGGCCCGCTGGACGCCCTCGTCCACGCCGCCGGCTTCATGCGCACCGCGCCGCTGGGCGCCCTGGACCCGGCCGATGGCGCTGCCATGTGGCACCTCCACGTCGCCGTGGCCAGCCGCCTGGTGGATCGCCTGATCGAGCGCCTCGCCGCAGGCGGCCGTATCGTGTTGATCGGCAGCCGCACCATGCAGGGCGCGGCCGGACGCAGCCAGTACGCCGCCACCAAGGCAGCCCTGGTCGGCCTGGTACGCTCCTGGGCGCTGGAGTTGGCCGCGCGTGGCATCACCGTGAACCTGGTGGCGCCCGGGGCGACCGAGACGCCTATGCTGCGTGATCCGGGTCGTGCCGGCACACCGCCGCGGCTGCCGCCGCTGGGACGCTACGTGCAGCCCGAAGAGGTCGCGGGCCTGACCGCCTTCCTGCTCGGCCCGGATGCCGGCGCCCTCACCGGCCAGACGCTGACGGTCTGCGGCGGCGCCTCGCTGTGATGTGGGGGAAGCACGACTGCGCTAGAGTAGCGCGGTCTTTCCCGATGGATTCCCCATGAAGGTCGCCAAACGTCGCCAGGCCATCCTCGAACTGGTTCTGGCCGGTCACACCAATGTCGAAACCCTGTGCCGGCATCTGGAGGTGTCGGAAGCCACGGTCCGCCGCGACCTGACTGCCCTCGCGGAAGAGGGCCAGATCCTGCGCACCTACGGTGGGGCGACCCATATCGGCACCCGTGAGCCCGAGCCGTCGCTGGAGCAACGCAGCAACCAGTCCGGTCCGGAAAAGGCCCTGCTTGCCCGCGCCGCCCTCGCCCATATCAACGACCACGACACCCTGGTGCTGGACGGCGGCACCACCACCGCCGCCCTGGCCAAGCTGCTCAACGAAAGACGCGGCCTGCACGTCATCACCAACAACCTGCTGGCGGTGCCGATGCTGCGCGATCTGCCGGAAGGCCACGTCACCCTGCTCGGCGGCGACCTCCGCCCCGGCAGCATGTCCACCTTCGGCCCGGCGGCCTTCACCATGCTCGAGCGGTTGTCGGCCGACAAGGTCTTCCTCAGCGCCGACGGCGTCGTCGCCGGCCGCGGCCTCTGTGAGGCCAGCACCGAGCAGGCCTATCTCAAGGAGCTGATGATCCAGCAAGCCGCGGAAGTCTTCGTCCTCGCCGACTCGACCAAGCTCGGCCGTGATCGTCAGCAACACTGGACGCCGCTCAAAACGGACTGGACGCTAATTACCGATGCTACGGCGACCGACGTCCTGAACCCCTTCAGGCAGCAGGCACTGGTTCGGGTAGAGACCATTTCCTGACAGAGAGGGCAATGTCTATTCACATGGCAGACATCACCACAGAACGATTAGCCTACGCATCGAAAAATTCGCGTGCCACTAGCTTCCCTCCCTAGATCAAGACCTGATAGGGCCTCGGCTACAGCGAAGTCATGTCCGGTGACTTGCACAACGACAATGCCTCAAAGTTGCCGAATATCACTCCCATAGGCACTGATTATCTAGCTAGTAGTCATAACCCTTGCACACATACGAGGAGACCACATGGCTATCAATGCAGAACTCAAAGCTGAAATCTTGCGCCGCCTGTATCACTCGCATCCATCGGGCCTGGGTAGTGAAATTCTCGATAACCATCACGGCGAAGATGCCGTTATGGACGTTCTTCAGGACCTGCAAGAGCATGGACTGATTCATAAGGGCAACGTCCACGTCGACGCTCAAGGCGATCGCTCTTTGGTGCTACCGATAAAGCTCACCTCTGCTGGAGCAGATGCCGCTAAGAACGCTGAATGACATTAGGAGGCCCAGTACTAACGCTGGGCCTTCCTATTTTTATTAGCTAGTCCAAAGCAGCGGCTGGCCCGGAAGCAGGTTGGATTATGCTTTAGGCTGTGGTCGAGGCGCGTATCCCGCAAAGGGCAGTCAAGATCGAATAAGCTGCCACAGGCGATAGTGAGAACATCTGCGCAGGTAATGCCGAGCTCAACTGAGCTGGATGTCTCTATACGTCATTACCAATGAGCAGGCGGGGTGGAAGACTCAGTAAGGTAGGTATGCTTGTAACCAGCAATACCCTTGCAGCAACACGGTCAAAAGCTACCAGGAGCCCTACCCAGCGAATCGCCAGCTGATTTTGATTCTATTTTGGCTTGGTTCCAGAAACGAAAAAGGCCCAAGCCACTAAGTGCTTGAGCCTTCTCGTTAATTTGGTCGGGACGGAGTGATTCGAACACTCGACCCCTTGCACCCCATGCAAGTGCGCTACCAGGCTGCGCTACGCCCCGACTGTGTTCCTCTAGGGAACGGCGTGCATCTTACTGCAACACTTTGATTAATGGAAGCTTTTTTTCACTTTTTCAGTACGACGAGGACTTCTTCGAGTTCGCTGATCATCTGGCGGATGAGCTGGTGGTACTGCGAACCCTCATCGCGGGTCTCGTCGCCCTGGGTGAGACGCTGGCGCGCCCCGCCGATGGTGAAGCCTTCGTTGTACAGCAGAGAGCGGATCTGACGGATCATCAGCACGTCGTGACGCTGGTAATAGCGCCGGTTACCGCGGCGCTTCACCGGGTTCAGCTGGGGAAATTCCTGCTCCCAGTAGCGCAGCACGTGCGGTTTGACCAGGCAAAGGTCGCTCACCTCACCGATGGTGAAGTAGCGCTTGCCTGGTATGACCGGCAGTTCGTCGTTATGACTTGGTTCCAGCATAGGCCTCGACCCTGGCTTTGAGTTTCTGCCCGGGGCGGAAGGTCACCACACGGCGTGCCGTGATGGGTATCTCCTCCCCTGTCTTGGGATTGCGTCCGGGGCGCTGGCGCTTGTCGCGCAGGTCGAAGTTGCCGAAACCGGATAACTTGACCTGCTCGTTGCTTTCGAGCGCATGACGAATTTCTTCGAAGAACAGTTCGACCAATTCCTTGGCTTCACGTTTGTTCAGACCGAGCTCTTCAAACAGACGTTCGGCCATCTCAGCTTTCGTCAGGGCCCCCATGCGCTATTTCCTTAACGTGGCGTTGAACCTTCTTTCCAGAGAAACGAGGATTTTCTGCGTCGTTTCGTTGACTTCTTCATCGGTTAATGTGCGCGATGGATGTTGCAAGGTCAAGCCGATGGCGACGCTTTTTCTATGTGGATCAATACCTTTGCCTTGGTAGACGTCGAACAGACGCAGTTCCTTGAGGCCTTCTCCGGCGTTTCCGCGGATGTCGGCCAAGAGGTCGCCTGCGGCGACGGCTTCGTCCACCACCAGTGCCAGGTCACGCCGCACTTCCGGGAAGCGCGACAGCTCGCCAAAGCGCGGCAGGCTGCCGGTGGTCAGGGCATCCAGTGCCAGCTCGAAGAGGAACACCGGGCGATCCACGTCCAGCTCGCGCGCCACTTCCGGGTGCAGGGCGCCCAGGTAGCCAACTGGCTGCCCTGCCCTTTCGATCAGCGCGGTCTGCCCCGGGTGCAACGCCGGATGCTCGCCTGTGACGAAGCGGAAGTCGCTACCCGCACCGGACTGAGCCAGCAGCGCCTCGACATCGGCCTTGACGTCGAAGAAGTCCACCGCCTCACGTCCGGACGACCAGCTCTCCGGCAGGCGCGAACCGCAGACGGCGCCAGCCAGGACGTTTTCCTGCACCAGGCCTTCCAGCTGACCAACGAATCTCAGCCCCGACTCGAACAGCCGGACGCGGTCCTGCTGACGGTTGAGGTTGTACTGCACGGCCTTGACCAGGCCCGGCCACAGCGACGAGCGCATGGCGGCCATGTCGGTGGAGATGGGGTTGGCCAGCATCACCGGCTGGGCCTCAGGGGCGAACAGCCGGAAGGTCTTTTCGTCGATGAAGCTGTAGGTGATGGCTTCCTGGTAACCGCGGGCCACCAGCAGGCGACGCAATTGGCTCAGCTCGCCCTTGCTTTCAGGCAGGGGTTGCGGCGCCAGACGGGCCTGGGGGAAACGGATCGGCAGCTGGTTGTAACCATAGAGGCGCGCCAGTTCTTCGATCAGGTCCACTTCGATGCTGATGTCGAAGCGGTGGCTGGGTACGCCCACCTGCCAACGACCGGCTTCCAGGCGCGCCACGGCCAGACCCAGGCCGCTGAGCAGACGCTCGACCTGAGCATCGTCCAGGGTCAGACCCAGGACGCGCTCGATGCGCTCGGCGCGCAGCAGGATCGGCTCGACCTGCGGCAGGTGCTCGGCACTGACCGCTTCGATCACCGGACCCGGTTCGCCGCCGACGATATCTAGCAGCAGACGAGTCGCGCGCTCCATGGCCTTGCGTGCCAGTTCGAAGTCCACGCCCCGCTCGAAGCGGTGGGAGGAATCGGTGTGCAGGCCATAGGAGCGAGCCTTGCCGGCAACGGCGATAGTGTCGAAGAAGGCGCTTTCCAAGAACAGATCACGGGTACCGGCGGCGACGCCACTGTGCTCGCCCCCCATAACGCCAGCGATGGCCAGGGCGCGTTCGTGGTCGGCGATCACCAGGGTGTCGTTGCGCAGTTCGATGTCCTGGCCATCCAGCAGTACCAGGCGCTCGCCGGCATCGGCTAGGCGCACGCGGATGCCGCCCTTGATCTGGTCCAGATCGAAGGCATGCATGGGCTGACCCAGTTCGAGCATCACATAGTTGGTGACGTCGACGGCGGCGTCGATGCTGCGCACGCCGCTGCGGCGCAGGCGCTCGACCATCCAGTCCGGCGTCGGACGGGACAGGTCGACGTTCTTGACCACGCGACCCAGGTAGCGCGGGCAGGCCTGCTGAGCCATCACCTCGACCGGACGGGTCTCCTGGTGCGTAGCCGCTACGGCCTCGACCTGCAGGGGCTCGACGGTGGCGTTGTACAGGGCACCCACTTCCCGCGCCAGACCGGCGATGGACAGGCAGTCACCACGGTTGGGCGTCAGGTCGACGTCGATGATGGCGTCATCCAGCTGCAGGTAGCTGCGGATGCTCTCGCCCACCGGCGCGCCGGCCGGCAGCTCCAGCAGGCCGCTGTTGTCGTCACTAATCTGCAGTTCGCTGGCCGAGCAGAGCATGCCGTGAGATTCCACGCCGCGCAGCCTGGCCTTCTTGATAGTGAAGTCACCGGGTAGCGTGGCGCCGACGGTGGCGAAAGGCACCTTCAGGCCCGCGCGCACATTGGGTGCACCACAGACCACCTGGAAAGACTCCTGACCGTTGCTGACCTGGCAGACGTTGAGCTTGTCGGCATCGGGATGGCGCTCGACGGAAACCACCTCGCCGACGATGACGCCCTGGAAGCGCCCGGCCGCCGCTTCGACGCCGTCCACTTCCAGGCCGGCCATGGACAGCCGGGCAACCAGATCCTCGTGCGTAGCCGCAGGGTTCACCCAGCTACGCAGCCATTGTTCACTGAATTTCATAGGACTCCCGTCTGGCAGCTAGCGGAATTGCGCCAGGAAGCGCAGATCGTTGTCGAAGAAGAGGCGCAGGTCGTTGACCCCGTAGCGCAGCATGGCCAGGCGCTCGGCGCCCATGCCAAAGGCGAAGCCCTGGTACTTCTCCGGATCGATGCCGGCCATGCGCAGGACGTTGGGATGGACCATGCCGCAGCCCAGCACCTCGAGCCAGCGCGAAGCCGGTTCGCCGTCGCGGCTCGGACGGCGGATGTCCACCTCGGCCGATGGCTCGGTGAAGGGGAAGTAGGAGGGACGGAAGCGGACTTCCAGCTCTTCCTCGAAGAATTCGCGCAGGAAAGTCACCAGGGTGCTCTTGAGGTCGGCGAAGCTGACTTCCTCGTCGATCACCAGGCCTTCGACCTGATGGAACATCGGCGAGTGGGTCTGATCGCTGTCGCAGCGGTACACGCGACCCGGGCAGATGATGCGGATCGGCGGCTGCTGGCTCTCCATGGTGCGGATCTGCACCGGCGATGTGTGGGTGCGCAGCAGCATGTTGGCGTTGAAGTAGAAGGTGTCGTGCATCGCCCGTGCCGGGTGGTGGCCGGGGATGTTGAGCGCTTCGAAGTTGTGGTAGTCGTCTTCGATTTCGGGACCGGTGGCGACGCCATAGCCGATGTTGGCGAACAGGCGCTCGATACGCTCCAGGGTGCGGGTGACGGGATGCAGGCCACCGGAGGCCTGACCACGCCCGGGCAGGGTCACGTCGATGCGTTCCGCGGCGAGGCGAGCGGCCAGGGCGGCCTGCTCCAGCGTCGCCTTGCGGCTGTTGATTGCGTCCTGGACACGTTCCTTGGCGGCGTTGATCAGCGCGCCAGCCTGGGGACGCTCCTCCGCCGTGAGGTGGCCCAGGGTCTTCATGATCTGGGTCAGTTCACCCTTCTTGCCCAGGTAATTGACCCGGAGCTGTTCCAGGGCATTGGTGTCTTCGGTGTGCCGCACGGCCTCCAGTGCTTGGGAGACCAGCGCATCCAGGTTTTCCATCTAGGGACTCCAGATACAAAATAGGGGAAGAGCTATGAGGCTCTTCCCCTATTGATAACGTTGCTTCGCGCCAGGGGCGCGAGATTGCCGGGGGGCTTAAGCCAGCGAAGCTTTAGCTTTCTCGACAATCGCAGCAAACGCCGCTTTTTCGTTCACGGCCAGATCGGCCAGTACCTTACGGTCGATCTCGATGGCCGCTTTCTTCAGGCCGGCGATCAGACGGCTGTAGGACAGACCGTTGATACGAGCACCAGCGTTGATACGAGCGATCCACAGAGCGCGGAACTGACGCTTCTTCTGGCGGCGGTCACGGTAGGCGTATTGGCCTGCCTTGATTACCGCTTGCTTAGCGACGCGGAAGACGCGCGAACGGGCACCGTAGTAGCCTTTGGCGAGCTTCAGGATTTTCTTGTGACGGCGACGAGCGATGACGCCACGCTTAACACGAGCCATGGGTAACTTCCTTTAAATTCTTGACCAGGATTAACGAAGGCGCAGCATGCGCTCGACCTTTTGGACGTCGGATGCATGCATCAGCGACGTACCGCGCAGCTGACGCTTACGCTTGGTGGTCATCTTGGTCAGAATGTGGCTCTTGAAAGCGTGCTTGTGCTTGATGCCACCAGCAGTTTTCACGAAGCGCTTCGCAGCGCCGCTTTTGGTTTTCATCTTTGGCATGTTCGGATACTCCGCATTGAGTGATTACGCATAACAGCAAGGCCTGCCAGTGCCCTGGTAGTTACTTTTTCTTCTTGGGGGCGATGACCATGATGAGTTGACGTCCTTCCATCTTAGGATGCTGCTCAACGGCGCCGTGTTCGACGAGGTCTGCTTCGACCCGCTTCAACAGCTCCATGCCCAGCTCCTGGTGGGCCATCTCCCGGCCGCGGAATCTCAACGAGACCTTGGCCTTGTCCCCCTCGGTTAGGAAACGTACCAGGTTGCGTAGTTTTACCTGGTAATCCCCTTCTTCCGTCCCTGGACGAAACTTGATTTCTTTGACCTGAGCCTGCTTCTGGTTCTTCTTCGCCGCCGCGACTTGCTTCTTCTTCTCGAAGACGTGCTTGCCGTAGTCCATGATCCGGCAGACCGGGGGTACGGCGTCGGCGGTGATTTCCACCAGATCCAGCTTGGCGTCTTCAGCAGCCTGCAGGGCCTCCTGGATGGAGACGATGCCTACTTGCTGACCATCGGCGCCAATAAGGCGAACTTCCCGGGCGGTGATATTTTCGTTGATCGGTGCCCGGGGTGCGGCTCGCTTGTCTTGTCTCATGTCACGCTGCTTGATAGTGATTACTCCGAATCTTGCCGGCCACGCCGGGAAACCGCTTGCGTGAGCAGCTCGCGGAAACGCTCGACGGGCATGGAGCCCAGATCTACGCCTTCACGGGTACGCACGGCAACGGATCGTGTCTCAACCTCCCGGTCTCCAATAACCAGGAGATAGGGAACCTTGAGCAAAGTATGCTCGCGGATTTTAAAGCCGATCTTCTCGTTTCTCAAGTCGGCTTTGGCCCGGAAGCCCTCAGCGTTCAATTCGCCGACGACCTGCTGGGCGAAATCGGCCTGTTTGTCGGTGATATTGAGTACCACCGCCTGAGTCGGAGCAAGCCAGGCCGGGAATAGACCGGCATAGTGCTCGATGAGCATGCCGATGAAGCGCTCGAAGGAACCGAGGATGGCACGGTGCAGCATCACCGGGCGCTGACGACTGTTGTCCTCGGAGATGTAGCTGGCGTCGAGGCGCTCCGGCAGGTTGGGATCGTACTGCAGGGTACCACACTGCCAGTTACGCCCCAGGCAGTCCTTGAGGGTGAATTCGATCTTGGGCCCGTAGAAGGCGCCCTCGCCCGGCTGGTATTCCCACTCCAGACCCGAGGCGTCCAGGGCATCGGCCAGCGCCTTCTCGGCGCGATCCCACAGCTCTTCGGAACCGACGCGCTTGGCCGGTCGGGTGGAGAGCTTCATGATCACGTCGGTGAAGCCGAAGTCGGCATAGACCTGCAGAGTCAGCTTGATGAAGTCGGCCGCTTCCTTCTCTACCTGCTCTTCGGTACAGAAGATGTGGGCGTCGTCCTGGGTGAAGCCGCGTACGCGCATGATGCCGTGCAGGGCGCCGGACGGCTCGTTGCGGTGGCAGGCACCGAACTCGGCCAGGCGCAGCGGCAGGTCGCGGTAGGACTTCAGACCCTGGTTGAACACCTGCACGTGGCAGGGGCAGTTCATTGGCTTGACCGCGAAGTCACGGTTTTCCGACGCCGTGGTGAACATGTTCTCGGCGTAGTTGGACCAGTGACCCGAGCGCTCCCAGAGGATGCGATCGACCACCTGGGGCGTCTTGATCTCCTGGTAGCCGTGGTCGCGCTGGACCTTACGCATGTACTGCTCGAGCACCTGGTAGACGGTCCAGCCATTGGCGTGCCAGAACACCATGCCGGGCGCTTCTTCCTGCAGGTGGAAGAGATCGAGCTGCTTGCCGATGCGGCGATGGTCGCGTTTCTCGGCTTCCTCGATGCGCTGGATGTAGGCCGCCAGCTGCTTCTTGTCCGCCCAGGCGGTGCCATAGATACGCTGCAGCTGCTCGTTCTTGGCGTCGCCACGCCAGTAGGCGCCGGACAGCTTGGTCAGCTTGAACGCCTTGAGGAAGCGGGTGTTGGGCACGTGCGGGCCCCGGCACATGTCGACGTATTCCTCGTGGTAGTACAGGCCCATGGCCTGCTCCTCGGGCATGTCGTCGATCAGGCGCAACTTGTACTCCTCACCCCGGGCCTTGAACACCTCGATGACTTCGGCGCGCGGCGTCATCTTCTTGATGACGTCGTAGTCCTTGTCGATCAGCTCGCGCATCCGCGTCTCGATGGCCGAGAGGTCATCCAGGGTAAAGGGACGCTCGAAGGAGATGTCGTAGTAGAAGCCTTCGTCGATCACCGGGCCAATGACCATCTTGGCGGTCGGGAACAGCTGCTTGACCGCATGACCCACTAGGTGGGCGCAGGAGTGGCGGATGATCTCCAGACCGTCCTCGTCCTTGGCGGTGATGATCTGCAGGTTGGCATCCTGCTCGATGAGATCGCTGGCATCGCGCAGCTGGCCGTCGACGCGACCGGCAATGGTCGCCTTGGCAAGACCGGCACCAATGGACTGGGCGACTTCGGCTACGGTGACGGGCTTGTCGAATGGACGTTGGCTACCGTCGGGGAGAGTAATGACAGGCATGGCGCCTCCTCAACTCAGTGGTGACCCATACCAAGGGCCACATGGTGGGATTGGCCAGTAAGCAGCCGCACCGCTGGAAATCCCGCCGCACAGTGGCAGGGCCGCAAGGCATTCCGGGCGACGCGAAAGGATCACTGGAAAGTTTGGGACGGAAATCCTTTCAGAAACTGAGACCTAGCGCAACCTCGCAAGGGACTGTCATCTACCTAGCGCGCCGCATCGGGGTACTTCTTGAGGAACTGCTTCTGCATTTCCTGGCAGTTTTCCATCAGCGCCTGGCGATCGGCCGGCGAGGCGTCCGCGGCGTTGGCCCGCGCCAGGCACTGGTCGATGGCCTGCTGCTCGTTGGCGCGGCTGACCGGCGTCGCATTGTGGCGATAGACGTAGATGATGGAGCCGAAGACCACGACCGCGAACAGGATCGACAGCAGGATCAATCCCAGGCAACCACCCTTGCCGATCTGCCGGCCTTCACCACCCTGCGTCATCACTCGCTCCTCGCGGTAACGGGCCCTGCTCGCGCCTGGCGAAGCAACGAAGCCCAAGAAAAATCGTCCGTCAGTCTACGTGAAAACCTAGGGCCTCACGACCGAGGCAAGCAGTCACACCCCTATTCGAATGATCCACGGAAGACCGACGTGGACTTAAGAAAAGTTTTACCGCGCAAAACAAACTTATGCCGGGCTCGATCAAATACTCACCTTGATTAATGAGCAGCAAGATCACCCAGATTAGCCACACAAACTCGTTCAGCAGCTATTCAAGTAAGCCCCGCTTTTATTAATCCAGTGTTAAGCGATACGGCGGAGTATCGATTCCAGGCACTGCAGAACCTGGTTCTGGTACCTGAGCGATAGCCTTACTTCAATTGCATATCCGCTGGAGGCAGCACATGAACGTCAAGAATAAACTGGCAAAGAGCCTGCTGGTCGTCGCCGTCGTAGCCGCCTGCTCGTCTGCGGCCTTCGCCGCCACCCAAGCCCCCTCGCCCAGCGAACTGGGCAATTTCCAGGCGCTGTCCACTCAAGGCCAAAGAGCCTTCACCGATATATCCGCCGCACGCCTGGAACTCTTTCAAGGGCAAACGAAGAAAGCGGTAAGCCATGTCAAGGATGCGCAACAGGCACTCAAACTTGCACAATCGGATAATACGGCGCTGGAAAAAGCCGCGAGTGAGTTGCAGGTCAAGGATAATCAGGGCAAGGCCGACACCAGCACGACCGTAACCTCCTGGCTACCGATTTGGGGTGACACCGTGGTGCAGGACAGTTATATGGCCAGCCCGCAAAAAGTGAAAGCAGTGGCGGACGCCAACAACAAGCTCAAACACGGCGACGCCAAGGGCGCCGCGGAAACCCTGCGTCTGGCCAACGTCGATATCGACACCGCCATCGCCCTGGCACCACTCAAGCAGACCATGACGGACGTCGACCAGGCGGCCAAGCAACTGGCCAGCGACAAGTTCTATGAGGCCAACCTGACGCTCAAGCAGGTTCAGGATGGCGTGCGCTACGCCTCGACGGCGCTGGACTTCACGGCGAACAAGCACGGGCTGCAGCCGGCGGGCTCCTTCACCAAGACCGTCACCCCGAGCAGCTGATGGCTTGGGACGCACAACAGGGCGATCGCAAGGTCGCCCGGTTAAACGACTCCATGCCGGGCAAGTCCGCCTCGATCACGGCGTGCAGCATGGGTAATAGAAAGGGCGATCTCTTGGATCGCCCTTTCTATTACCCGCCACCGATGGGAATTTCGTTTTGCCAGGTCCAGCTGATCCCAAACCCATACCCCTCCCCGCATAAGCCTTGGCGAGACCTGTCCACAGCCGCCGGCACCTAAAACTTCAAGGCGCCAAACATGGGCTGCCGCTGCAGGAAAGGCAGTCGGTGTGCAGATGACACCCAGGCCTGTTGGCGCGTTGCAGCTCCACTTCGCCCACAAGTTCGTACAGGCCTTCACCTCCCTGCAGGCAGAGCAACCAAGCCCCGCCGATACCTCCCCGCCAGGCGGCTGCCAACGCTCGGATCAAACATGGCCATCCAGCTCTGCGCATATCGTCCTGAAATGCACGATTGTGCGTAATCTTGCTTAATCATGCATGATCAGCTAACACTGGTATGAGGTGTGATTACCCCTACTGCCGTCTTATTTCGGAGCCTCTCCAATGCAACATGTGCAACTCGCCGCCCAACAGCCTTCGGGAGCGATCGAGCAATGGGCGACCCGCGCCGGCTTCCTCATTGCGGGTTCGGCCATGGCCGCGTGGGCACCCCTGGTGCCCGTCGCCAAGGCGAGGATCGGCGCCGATGATTCGACGCTTGGCCTCCTGCTGCTTTGCCTGGGCCTGGGATCCATTGTCGCGATGCCCATCGTCGGCATCCTCGCCAGCCGCTTTGGGTGCCGCGCGGTGATCGCGACCAGCTCGGTGGCACTGGCCCTCGTGCTGCCGCTGCTGGCCGTCGCCGATTCGATTTTCGGTATGGCCATCGCCTTGGCTTTGTTCGGGGCAAGCGTTGGCGCTCTGGACGTCGCCATCAACATTCAGGCGGTGATGGTCGAGAAGGACAGCGGTCGCAACATGATGTCCGGCTTCCACGGCTTGTTCAGTGTGGGCGGCATTGTCGGCGCCGGCGGCATGAGCGTTCTACTGGGAGCAGGAATGCAACCTCTGGTGGCGACACTGGTATTCAGCGCACTGCTGATCGCTCTCCTCGCCACTTCCTTCAGGGGCCTGCTGCCCTACGGTAATCATGACGCGGAGCATACCCCGCTGTTTACACTGCCCCGCGGGATCGTCGCCTTCATCGGCTTGCTGTGTTTTCTAATTTTTCTCGGGGAAGGCGCGATCCTTGACTGGAGCGCCTTGTTCCTGATCGATGCCCATGACGTCGCCCCGGCACAGGCCGGCTTTGGTTACACGGTATTCGCGTTGGCCATGACCCTTGGTCGTCTGACTGGGGATTGGATCGTGAAGACGCTGGGCGGGCTGAAAGTGGTCGTAGGCGGCGGCCTACTCGCCGCGGCAGGCTTTCTGATGGCGGTGCTGGCACCCAGCCAGCCCTTTGCCTTCGCCGGCTTTCTGCTCGTTGGTCTCGGAGCCTCCAACATCGTCCCGGTGCTCTTCAGTGCCGCAGGACGGCAGACCCGGATGCCTCCAAGCCACGCCATTGCCGCGATCACCACCATCGGCTACGCCGGCATTCTCATCGGTCCGGCAGCGATCGGTTTCGTGGCCCAGCATTGGAGTTTGAGTGCAGCGCTGGTGCTGGTGGGGGGCGGGATGGCGTTTGTTGCGCTCACCTGGCCGATGACCGCAAGACAACAAAATGCCTAGCGCTTCACCTTCGCCAGAGCCTGGCAGCCGCGATCGAGCCCTTGGCAACGGCGGAATGGCATAGTCGCCGGTCACTGCTCCTTCTTCCATGCGGATCGAGCACCAGGCTCTCGGCTCAGGCCCCTTTTCAAAGGAACACACCAAACGCCAGATGGGCATGTCGATCCGACAGCGTTTCGCTGTCACCAAGAAGGCCAAGGCGAACAGGTCGTTGAGTATCAGGACGCCGGGACGGATCAGCAGCCCTGACAGCTGGACGCCTTCCCATCTCATCCCCAAACGAAAAAAGGGCGACCCTTTCGGATCGCCCTTCTTCTTACCCGCCAGCAGTGCGGGTTTTGTTTGGTAGGCACGATTGGATTCGAACCAACGACCCCCACCATGTCAAGGTGGTGCTCTAACCAACTGAGCTACGTGCCTGCTGTGGGTGCGCATTCTACAGCGCGAAACTTTAGCGTCAAGCCCTTTTTTCAGCTAAACGCCTGAAAACGTGAAATTTTTTTGAGGTCTAGGAAAGACGCCGGGCTGGGCGCCGTGGATAGAGCAGGATGGAAAGCCAGAGCGCGAGGGTTTCCACTGTCACCGCCAGCGCCAATCCCAGCCCTATTCCCCAGCCGATGGCTTCGGGGGTAAGGACCACCTGATAGCGATATTGACGCAGGGTCTCGTCACGCAGCTCGCCGTTGGGCCGTACCAGGATGTGCCAGGCCCGCTGGTACCAGGGGCCTTGCAAGGCCTGCCATTCTTCGTTGAACAGCGCGTTACGGCGCATCAGTACGCCAAGGCTGTCGGCGTCGCTGCGAAAAACCGGATCCTCACTGGTCTGATAGTGGGCCAGCAGGCCGTCGAGACTGCCCTCGAAATATTGTTGCGCGGTCCGCCGGAAGCCGCCCAGGGCCTGATCGGACTCCAGGCGATGGGCGTCCACGCGCTGCTCGTAGTCGAGCATGAAACCGGGGATCTGCACCCCTACCAGCAAGGCCAGGGTGAACAACAGCAGACGAATATAGCTGCGCAGCATCGTGAGGTAGGTTCCTGTCTAGACGCGACCCTGGGTGACGATCTCGCCATCCCACCAGAGATGCCATTCCCCCGGCTGATGCAGGGTCCAGACCTCGTCGCAGGTCAGCGGCTCGGTGGCGATGATGGTGACGACATCATTGGGCGTGGTCTCGGCCTTGAAGTCGATGCGTACTTCCGCATCACGCAACTGGGCCGGACCGAAGGGGGAACGGCGGGTGATATGGGCCAGCTTGGTGGTGCAGAAGCTGAACAGCCAGTCGCCATCGCTGAGCAGGCAGTTGAAGACGCCCTTCTTGCGAAAACCATCGCAGGCGTTCACCAGTTGCGGCAGCAGCATCTCCACCGGGACGGGTTCGGGAAAGCGCTCGCGAACCTGATCCAGCAGACTGCAAAAGGCCGTCTCGCTGTCGGTAGTGCCTACCGGTCGGTAGAAACGCGGCTCGGGATGAAAATCCTGCAGCTGGCCATTGTGGGCAAAGCTCCAATAGCGCCCGCCCAGCTCGCGCACGAAGGGATGGGTGTTGGCCAGATTGACCGCCCCGACATTGGCGTGGCGGATATGGCCGATCACCGTGTGGCTCTTGATCGGATAGCCCTGGACCAGCTTGGCCACTTCGGAATCGGCGCCCGGCAAGGCATCCTTGAACAGGTGCAGGCCCCTACCCTCGTAGAAGGCCACGCCCCAGCCGTCTCGATGCGGACCGGTACGACCGCCGCGCTGCATGAGGCCCTGGAGACTGAAGACCAGATCCGTGGGCACGTTGGCACTCATGCCCAGCAATTCGCACATGTCCGTCCCTCCGGGGTGGCTGCCTGGTTCAACGGCGGCTGCAGCCGCTGCCCTTCGCGGTCATGCTGAAGGGGTCACGGCCCAGGCGCAAGCCTGGATTACAGACGGGGTTCGACGCGCTCGCTGCGGCCACGGGGCTCACGGCGCTCCGCAGGTGCTGCCGGGCTGCGCAGTGCCGTCGGCGATTCCGGCTGTGGATCATCCGCAGGGCTTTCCGCGGCGACCGACGCAGGACGCGGATGGGAGCGGCGGTACAGCCAGCGACAAAGGACGAAGATCAGGTAGAGCACCACGCCGATGGTGCCAGCCGCCGCCAGATTGGCCACGGCCGACCAGGCACTGTTGCCGACCTTGAACACCAGGTCCAGCACCGTCACGGCGATGGCCGGCGCATAGAGGCCATGCTCGGCATCCACCAGAGCCGGGGTCACCAGCAGCACGGCCACCACCAAGCGGATAGGTTCGCGCAACCAGCGCCAGAGCCAACCGGTGGCCTTGAAAGACACCACCAACAGCAGCAGCGCGGCGACGGCGTAGACGGCCCAGGCGATCAGGTACTCTTGCTCGGTCATTGCGATCCATGGCGATAGCGGAAAGGAGAAGCCTATGATAGCGGTTTTGCCCCGCCCGCGTGCTCTTGCGCGGCGCCCAAGGAGCCCGCATGACCCAAGCCCCCATTGCCCGCCGCGCCCCCGGTGACGATCCCTACGCCTGGCTGGAGAGCCGCGACGCCCCCGAGGTGCTGGCGCACCTGGAAGCCGAGAACGCCTACCTGGAAGCCGAGCTGGCACCCGAGGCCGCCCTGCGCGAACAGCTGTTCGAAGAGATCCGCGCGCGCATTCGCGAGACGGATATGTCGCTGCCCGTCCCCCGCGGCGACTATCTCTACTACCAGCGCACCCAGGCCGGTGACGAATACGGCCGTAACTATCGCTGCCGTCGCCCCGCCAATGGCGACCTCACGCCCGATCCGGCGACCGAAGAATTGCTGTTCGACGGCAATGCCATCGCCGACGGCGGCTTTCTTTCGGTCGGCCGCTTCACCATCAGTCCGGACCAGACCCGGCTCGCCTACAGCCTCGACCAGGTCGGTGACGAGACCTACCGGCTCTATGTGAAGGAACTGGCCACCGGCCTGGTGACCGAACTGCCCTTCGAGGAGTGCGACGGCAGCCTGACCTGGGCCAACGACAGCCGCACCCTGTTCTTTGGCGAGCGCGACGAATCCCATCGTCCGCACAAGCTCTATCGCTACCACCTGGGCGATGCCGAGCCGCAACTGGTCTTCCACGAGACCGACGGGCGCTTCTTTCTCGGCTGCTATCGTTCGAGCTCCGAACGCAAGCTGCTGCTGCTGTCCCATAGCAAGACCACCAGCGAAGCCTGGGTGCTGGACGCGGATCGGCCGGACGAGGCCTTCGTCTGCCTGGCGCCCCGCGAAGAAGGTCATGAGTATTTCCCCGATCATGGCGTCGATGGCTGGTACATCCGCAGCAACCAGGACGGCATCAACTTCGCGCTCTACCAGGCCGCCGAGGAGAGTCCCACGCGCTCGCACTGGCAGCTGCTGGTACCTCACGATCCCGCGGTGATGCTGGAGGACGCCAGCCTCGGCGCCCAGGCGCTGGTCTTGAGCCTGCGCACCGCCGGGTTGCCGATCCTGGAGGTTCGCCCCTATGGTCAGGCCTCCTACCGGGTCGACCTGCCGGACGAGGTCTACAGCCTCGATGCGATGGACGTACTGGAATTCGACAGTCCCGTCATGCGCCTGCGCTACGAGGCGCTCAATCGCCCGGCCGAGATCCGCGAACTGGACCTGGTAAGCGGTACTCAGCGAGTGCTCAAGCAGGTCCCGGTGGAAGGCCCCTTCGACGCCGACGCCTACGAGAGCCGCCGCCTGTGGGCCACCGCCGCGGACGGCACGCGCATTCCCATCAGCCTGGTCGGTCGGCGCGATCTGCCGCAGAGCGCCCCGCTCTACCTCTATGGCTATGGTGCCTACGGCCACAGCCTGGACCCCTGGTTCTCCCATGCGCGCCTGAGCCTGCTGGATCGTGGCGTGCGCTTCGCCATCGCCCATGTGCGCGGCGGCGGCGAACTAGGGGAAGCCTGGTATCGCAGCGGCAAGCTGGAACACAAGCAGAACACCTTCGATGACTTCATCGCCTGCACCGAGCATCTGCTGGAACAGGGCCTGACGACGCCGCAACAGGTGGTCATCAGCGGCGGCAGTGCCGGCGGTCTGCTGATCGGCGCCGTGCTCAACCAGCGGCCCGAGCTCTATGCCGCGGCCATTGCCGAGGTGCCCTTCGTCGACGTGCTCAACACCATGCTCAAGCCGGACCTGCCTTTGACCGTGACCGAGTACGACGAGTGGGGCGATCCGAACGAGCCCGAGGTGAGGGCGCGCATCGCCAGCTACGCGCCCTACGAAAACGTCAAGGCCCAGGCCTATCCGGCCATCCTGGCGGTGGCGGGCTATCACGATACCCGGGTGCAGTACTGGGAAGCCGCCAAGTGGGTGGCGCGGCTGCGCGAGCGACGGACCGATCAGGCCCCTCTGCTCCTGCTCAAGACCGAATTCGGCGCCGGACACGGCGGCATGAGCGGGCGTTACCAGGCGTTGCGCGACGTGGCCCTGGAATACGCCTTCGTCTTCCGGGTACTGGGCCTGACCGGCTAGGGAACGGCAGGGGCTCTGGGCAGGTCTTTTCCACAGCCAAAGGAGAATCTGCCATGCACCTAGATGCCCCCACTCCCCCTCTCGCTCCTCCGCCTCGCGACGCCGCTGCCATCCAGGGCGTCGAACGCCTGGCCTCCGTGGCCGGCGGTGGCCTGCTGATCAGCCGCGGCCTGGCGCGTGGCGGTCTGCTCGGCCTGCTCACAGGCGCCACCGGCGCCTGGCTGCTGAATCGCGGCCTGCGCGGCCATTGCTCGATCAAGCGCACCCTGACCAAGGTGCGCTTCGAGCGCGACGTGCGTCGCTCGCTGGCCTGGCATTCGGCGGCCTCCCAGACCCGCCGGATCGTCATCGCCCGTCCCCGCGATGAGCTCTATCGCTTCTGGCGCGACTTCTCCAACCTGCCGATCTTCATGCGCCACATCGAACGCGTGGACGTGCTCAACGACCGCTATTCCCACTGGGTGGTCAAGGCGCCCATGGGCCGTTTCGAATGGGATGCCGAAGTCACCGACGACGTGCCGGGCCGCCTGATCGGCTGGCGCTCCTGTGGCTATGCCGGTCTGAACAACCTGGGCTGGGTCAGCTTCGCCGATGTGCCCGGCGGCACCGAGGTGACGGCCGTCATGGCCTACGAGCCGCCAGCCGGTCGCCTCGGCCACCTGTTCGCCCGCCTGCTGCGCCGCGACCCTGGCACCCGCATCGCCCAGGACCTGGCCGAGCTGAAGGTGCTGCTGGAACGCGCCCATGCGGTCGGCGATCGCTATGGCGCCGTCGAGCGCACCTCGCACATGGAGTCGCCGCTGGGTTGATCTTCGGCTGTACCGCGGCGTCTCGCTCGGGACGCCGCCACCCTCCTCCCAAGCCATTCAGCCTGTACCGGCTTATCTCGTAACGACCCCAAACCCCGCTTTGCGACACCGCGATAACAACCGGCGTGCAGCCGCTTGCGACGCCTGGAAAATCAATGTTAGCTTTCGAACATCAGAGCAGTTAATGACAACTCGATAACATTGCAGGCTATCCGGTGTGACCAAGCCACTCTTCTTCCAAGCCCTTGAAGGCGCCTTCGCCGACCTTACGCCCACCGGCAAACGCGTCGCGGGCTACCTGTTGGCCAATCCGGAGAAGCTGCCCTTCGAGACCGCCGACAGCATCGCCCAACGCACCAACACCACCGGCATTTCCGTGGGTCGGCTGCTGCGCTCGCTGGGCTATCGCAACCTCGACGACGTCAAGCAGAGCTTGAGAAACGAAGGCCTGGAGGGCTGGCGCATCACCGACCGCTTCAGTGCCTTTCGCCAGCAGAGCGGACGCAGCGACGCCCTGGACCGCTCTCTGGCCGCCGAGCTCGCCGCCATCGAGGACGTCTACCAGCTGGCCCGCGGTCCGGTGTTCGAGCAGGTGGTCCGGCAGCTGACCGGTGCGGACGCCGTGTTCATCGCCGGTATCCAGACCACCCGCGGCGTCCTGGGTAGCTTTCACAGCCTGCTGGAATACATCCGCCCCAAGGCCTTCTACGTCGACGGTCTGTCGGGCACCTACGCCGACATCTTCAACAGCGGCTTCGCCCAGCCCTACCTGGTGGTGGCCGACTTTCGCGCCTATTCCAGCGTGACCCGCAAGCTCTGCGAAGCCGCACGCGATGCCCAGCTGCCCATGGCGCTGATCACCGACTACCACTGCCCCTGGGCGCGGGATTACCCCGCCGACCTGCTGCAACTGCGCCTGGAAGTCGACCAGTTCTGGGACTCCCTGGCCCCGCTGGCCTGCCTGCTGAACCTGCTGGTGTCAGCGGTGGCGGATCGCTCGGGCGATGCCTTGGAACAGCGTCTGGCCAGCAACCGCGCCCTGCAGCAGCGCTTCGGGCAATTCGAATGAGCGCCGGCACCCCTCTTTACTCCAAGGAAGCATCCCGTACCGTGAACCATCCGGAACTCGTCGAGATCGACGCCCACCACTATGGTGTGGACATCCACCTGGTCTATGCGACCGCCGACAACCTGGCCGGCAAGGTGCTCTATCAGGACGCCCACTGCCTGCTGCACCGGGATGCCGCCGCCCGCCTGCAGCGCGCCAGCGCGCTGGCGCAACAGGCCAGTCTGCGCCTGCAGGTGCTGGATGCCTACCGCCCGCCCTATGCCCAGCAATTGCTGTGGCGGGTGCTGCCCGACGCCCAGTACGTGAGCGATCCAGCGCAGGGTTCGCACCACAGCCGCGGCGTGGCCGTGGACGTGACCCTGCTCGACGAGGCCGGTGAACCGCTGGATATGGGTACCGGCTTCGACGACATGCGCGAGCTGTCGCATCTGTTCAATCCGGCGCTACCCGCTGCCGCCCAGCGCAACCGCCTGCTGTTGCTGGGCATCATGCAGAGCGCCGGCTTCACCTTCATCCCCAGCGAGTGGTGGCACTTCGAACTGCCCGACGCCCGTCGTTATGCGCTGATCGACTACCACCATCTCAGCCAGGAGGAGCTCGCCGCCCTGCTGAACTGATCCTGCCGGCGACCGGGTCATTCGAATCCGGCGCCGCGAGCCCATCGCTCGACCGCCTTGCCCACTGCCGAAACACCCATAAACCCAAACAATCCGAGGTACCGGCATGTTCTCGTCTTCGCGCACCTGCGTTTCATCGGCGTCCCGCGTGCTCGCCCTGGTTTCCCTGCTGGGCCTCGGCGCCTGGCAACCGGCCAGCGCCGCCACCGCGACCGACACCCTGGTCATCGGCAAGCCTGCGGATCTGCAGACCGTCGATCCGGGCGTGACCTTCGACAACAACGACTGGACCGTGACCTATCCGGCCTACCAGCGCCTGATGCGCTACAAGGTGGAAGACGGCAAGGGCAGCACCGACGTCGAGGGCGACCTGGCCAGCGGCTGGACCGTCTCCCCCGACAACCTGGTGTGGACCTTCACCCTGAAGCCCGGCAACAAATTCGACGATGGCAGCGAGGTCACCGCCGAGGCGGTCAAGTTCTCGGTCGAGCGCCTGATGAAGCTCAAGCAGGGCCCGTCCAGCATCTTCCCGGCGGACATGGCGGTGACCGTGGTGGATCCGCAGACGATCAGATTCACCCTGCAGAAGCCCTTCGCGCCCTTCCTCTTCGCCCTGGCCCACGACGGCGCCAGCGTGATCAACCCCAAGGTGGCCAGCACCCACGGCAAGGACGTGGACGCCTGGCTGGCCGGCCATACCGCCGGCTCCGGCGCCTATCGCCTGGCCGCCTGGCAGAAGGGCCAGTCGCTGACCCTGGAGCCCAACCCGCACTACGCCGGCCAGGCGCCCACGCTCAAACAGGTGGTGATCCGCATCATCGCCGAGCCTTCGGTACGGCGCCTGCAACTGGAACAGGGCGATCTGGACATCATCGAGGACCTGCCCGAAGACCAGGTCAAGGCGCTGGCGCAGAAGTCCGGCTTCGTCACCACCGCCTACCCCTCGCTGCGGGTGACCTACCTCTACCTCAACAACAGGCGCGCGCCCCTGAACGACGTCAACGCGCGCAAGGCGGTGGTCGACTCCCTCGACTACCAGGGCATCGTCGATGGCATCGCCATGGGCAAGGCCAAGCTCATGAACGGCCCGATCCCGGACGGCATGTGGGGGCATGATCCGAGTCTGCCAATGCCCAAGCAGGACCTGGAAGCCGCCCAGGCCGCCCTGGGCAAGGCGCCCAAGGTGCGGGAGCTGCAATTCCTCTACTCGGACAAGGATCCGGCCTGGGAGCCCATCGGCCTGACCCTGCAGGCGGGCCTGGGCACCCTTGGCGTCAACCTGAAGATGGAGAAGCTGGCCAACGCCACCTTCCGCGAACGCCTGGGCAAGGGCGACTTCGACGTCGCCATCGGCAACTGGAGTCCGGACTTCGCCGACCCCTACATGTTCATGAACTTCTGGTTCGACAGCACCAATGCGGGACTAGCGGGCAACCGCGCCTTCTACAGCAATCCCAAGGTGGATCAGCTGCTACGCGACGCCGCCAGCGTCAGTGACGTGGCTCAGCGCAAGGCGCTGTACCAGGAGGCCCAGAAGATCGTGGTGGGCGACGCCGCCTACGCCTACCTCTACCAGAAGGCCTACACGGTGCCGATGCGCGCCGCGGTCAAGGGGTACGTGTTCAACCCCATGCTCGAGCAGGTCTTCAATTTCGCTGCGATGTCCAAGTAAGGGCGACGGGTGCCGGCGCGCTCCGGCACCCGCCTCGCGAGGTATGCCATGGCCTTCTTCCATCTGCTGCGCAAGCAGCTGACCGATATCCTCATCGTGGTGATCGGGGTATCCCTGATCACCTTCGTCATCTCCCACCTGATCCCGGGCGATCCGGCGCGGCTGATCGCCGGCGAGCGTGCCAGCGATGAAATCGTCGCCGGTATCCGTCAGCAGCTGGGTCTGGACCTGCCGCTCTACCAGCAATACTTCCGCTACATGGGGGACCTGCTGCAGGGCGATCTGGGCCAGTCGATCCGCACCCATCGCCCGGTGTTGGAAGACCTCCAGCTGTTCTTTCCGGCCACCCTGGAGCTGGCCCTGGCGGCGCTGCTGCTGTCGATCCTCATTGGCGTACCCCTGGGCGTGCTCTCGGCGGTCTACAACAACCGCTGGATCGATCACATCAGCCGTACCCTGGCGGTGGCCGGCATCTCCACCCCAGCCTTCTGGCTGGGCCTGGGGCTGATCGTGCTGTTCTACGGGCATCTCGGCTGGCTGCCGGGCGGCGGGCGGCTGGACCAGGGGCTGACGCCACCGCCGACGGTGACCGGCTTCTATCTGATCGATACCCTGCTGGCGGGCGATCTCACCGGCTTCGTCAGTGCGGCCAGACACCTGTTGCTGCCGGCGGTGACCCTAGCCTTCGTCAATCTCGGCGTCATCACCCGGCAGATCCGCGGCGCCATGCTCGAACAGCTGGGCGAGGACTATATCCGCACCGCCCGCGCCTATGGCCTGTCGCAGACCACCGTGGTGCTGCGCCATGCGCTGCCCAATGCGCTGATTCCCTCCATCACGGTGATCGGCCTGGCCCTGGGCGACCTGCTCTATGGCGCGGTGCTCACCGAGACCGTGTTCGCCTGGCCGGGCATGGGCGCCTATGTGGTCAAGTCGATCCAGGCGCTGGATTTCCCGGCGGTCATGGGCTTCGCCATCGTGGTGTCCTTCATCTACGTCCTGCTCAACCGCTTCATCGACCTGCTCTACCGGCTGGTCGATCCCCGCATCGGCAAGGTGAACTAGCATGACGACCCTCACCGCTGCGCGCCCCCGCTGGCGCGAGCAGACCGCCTGGCTGGCCTGGCGGATCCGCCGCAATCCGCTGATGCTCACGGGGCTGGTGATCACCCTGCTGGTGCTGCTGTGCATGGTCGCCGCGCCCTGGCTGGCCCCCTATCAGCCCAACGCGCTGAAACTCACCGCCCGCCTGCAGGCACCCAGCGCCCTGCACTGGTTCGGCACCGACGAGGTGGGTCGCGACCTGCTCAGCCGGGTGATCTACGGCAGCCGCCAATCGGTGGGCGTCGGCCTGTTCGTGGCCTTTGCCGCCTGCGCCATCGGCGGCCTGCTCGGCTGCCTGTCGGGCATCGTCGGCGGTGCCTTCGACCGGCTGATGATGCGCCTGATGGACATCATCCTCTCGGTGCCTTCGCTGGTGCTGATCATGGCCCTGGCCGCCGCCCTCGGGCCGAGTCTGTTCAACGCCATGCTGGCCATCACCCTGGTGCGCATCCCCTTCTATGTGCGCCTGGCGCGCGGCCAGACCCTGAGCATCCGCCAACTGGCCTACGTCCAGGCAGCACGCACCTTCGGCGCCGGCAAATGGCACCTGGTGCACTGGCACGTGGCCCGCAACGCCATGCCGCCGCTGCTGGTGCAATTCAGCCTGGACATCGGCAACGCCATTCTCATGGCCTCGGCGCTGGGCTTCATCGGCCTGGGCGCCCAGCCGCCCACCGCGGAATGGGGCGTGATGGTCGCCAGCGGCCGCAATTTCATCCTCGACCAGTGGTGGTACTCGACCTTCCCGGGCCTGGCGATCCTGGTCACCGCCATCGGTTTCAACCTGCTGGGCGATGGCATCCGCGATCTGCTCGATCCTCGCCAAAAGGGCAAATGACATGGGCCAGTCCGTTCTGCACATCGACCAGCTGAATCTGGAATTCCCCGGCTTTCGCAGCAGCGCCAAGGCGCTCAACGGCGTCAGCCTGAGTGTGGCCCCCGGCGAGATCGTCGGCGTGGTGGGCGAATCAGGCTCGGGCAAATCGGTCACCGCCATGCTCACCCTCGGCCTGTTGCCCCCCGGCAGCTACCGGGTCACCGGCGGCAGCGTCAACCTGGTGGGCCACGATATGCTCGCCTTGAGCGAGCGCCAGCTGATGGAAGTACGCGGCCGCGAGGCGGCGATGATCTTCCAGGAGCCGATGACGGCGCTCAATCCGACGCGGCGCATCGGTCGCCAGCTGCTGGACGTAATTCGCCGCCATACCGCGCTGGATGCCGCCCAGGCCCGCGCCAAGGCAATCGAGTTGCTCAAGGACATGCATATCGCCGATCCCGAGCAGATCCTCGAACGCTATCCCTTCGAGCTGTCCGGCGGCATGCGCCAGCGCATCATGATCGCCCTGGCCTTCTCCTGCGATCCGCAGCTATTGATCGCCGATGAGCCGACCACCGCGCTGGACGTCACGGTGCAGCGCCAGGTGCTGCTCCTGCTGCGCGAAAAGGCACGGGCCCGGGGTACCGCCATCCTGCTAATCACCCATGACATGGCACTGGTCGCGCAATTCTGCGATCGCGTCTATGTGATGTACGCCGGCGGCATCGTCGAACAGGGGGCTACCGCGGCGGTCATGCAGGCACCCCGGCATCCCTATACCCAGGGCCTGCTGGCCTGCCTGCCGGAAAAGGCGGTGCCCGGCAGCGACCTGGCCAGCATCCCCGGACAGGTGCCCAACCTGGCCCAGCTACCTGGCGGCTGCAGCTTCAAGGATCGTTGCAGTCGGCGCCATGAGCGCTGCGAGACGCGCCCCGCACTGCTGCCGACGGACACCCCCGATCACCTGAGCGCCTGCTGGCTGCAGGCGGAGGACGCCCCGGCATGAACACCTTTTCCCCGCCCGCCGTACCACTGCTGGAGCTCAGCGGCATCGAGGTACGTTATCCGGTGGGCCGCGACTGGCTCGGGCGTACCAAGGGCCAGGCCCATGCCCTCAACGGCATCGACCTGCGACTATTTTCCGGCGAGACCCTGGGCGTGCTCGGCGAATCCGGCTGCGGCAAGAGCACCCTGGCCCAGGTCCTGATGGGGCTGGTGGAGCCGGTGAGCGGCTCCCTTCAAGGCTCGGCCCGTGGCGAACGCAACATCCAGATCGTCTTCCAGGACCCCCAGTCCTCGCTGGATCCGCGCCTGCCGGTGTGGAAGCTGATCACCGAGCCGCTGGTGGTGCGGGGTCGCAGCTCCTCTGTCGAATTGCGCGCCCTGGCCGAGCGCCTGGCGGTGCAGGTCGGTATCCGTCCCGAAGACCTGGATCGCTACCCGCACCAATTCTCCGGCGGCCAGCGCCAGCGCATTGCCATCGCCCGGGCGCTGTCGTCGGATCCGGACGTCATCATTCTCGACGAGCCCACCTCGGCCCTGGACATCTCGGTGCAGGCGCAGATCCTCAACCTGCTGGCCCAGCTGCAACGCGATCGCGGCCTGACCTTCGTACTGATCTCCCACAACGTCTCGGTGGTGCGCCACTTGGCCGACCGGGTAGCGGTGATGTACCTGGGGCAGATCATCGAGCTGGGGGCGGCGGCAGAGGTGCTGGAGCAGCCCAGCCACCCCTATACCCGACTATTGCTGGAGGCGGTGCCGCGGCTGGATCAGCCGCTCACGGGCAATGCCGCGGCACAGCGCACCGAGCTACCGGGCAACCGAGTACTGCCGACGGGCTGTTTCTTTCGGGATCGCTGTCCGCAGGCGGGCACCGGTTGCGAGCGACCTCAGGCACTGCTGCCAGGTGAGTTGGCGGAGGTACGCTGCCATCGCGCAACAGGCCTGACCGCTCCGCTGCGGACCAGCCCCGCGGCGGTCTGAGGCCGGGATCAGCCTGCGCGAAAGATCAGATAGTCTTCCCAGTCGTCTTCGGCGACCTGGGTTTCGCTGAGCATGCGGCCAGACTGGGAAATGCCGGCCTTGTGCACCGCCTCGCGGTCGTCGCAGATCAGCGGGTGCCACTCCGGCAGATCCTTGCCCTCGGCCACCAGGCGATAGCCGCAAGTAGGCGGCAGCCAAGCGAACTGGTCGGCCTGGGCCGGGGTGAGCTGGATGCAGTCGGGGACGAAGCGGGTGCGCTCGGCGTAGCGACTGCACTGACAGGTCTTGAGATCCAGCAGCTTGCAGGCGATGCGCGTGTAATAAACGGCGCCGTCGTCCTCGTCTTCGAGCTTCTGCAGGCAGCACAGGCCACAGCCGTCGCACAGCGACTCCCATTCCAGGGCATCGAGCTGATCGAGGGTCTTGCGCTTCCAGAACGGCTGGGTGATGGCGGCCATGGCAGAGATCGTGGCAAGGAAAGGGGGCGCGCAGTCTAGTGCCGCACGCCGCGAGCGCCAAGCACCGTTCGCGCCCTTGTCGACGCCGCCCGACCGGATTACCGTGCCGGACTCCCCTTTCCTCCCGTGGTGAAGCCATGACCAGCAGCAGCCGTACGCCCCAGTATCCCGTCGATCCCCAGTTCGTCCAGCGCTGGTCGCCCCGCGCCTTCGACCCGGTCGCCATCGAGGAAGAGACCCTGCTCGGTTTCATCGAGGCCGCGCGCTGGGCGCCGTCAGCCTTCAATGCCCAGCCCTGGCGCTTCCTCTATGCACGTCGCGACGACGCCCATTGGGAGCTGTTCCTGTCGCTGATTAGTGAATTCAACCGCGGCTGGGCGCAGCACGCCTCGGCGCTGGTGATCATCCTGTCGAAGACCACCCTGCTGCGCGCCAGCAGTGGCGAGGAAGTCCCCTTCCCCAGCCACAGCTTCGATGCCGGTGCGGCCTGGGCCTACCTGGCACTGCAGGCGACCAATGCGGGCTGGCACGCCCACGGCATGGCCGGGATCGACCGCGAAGGCATCCAGCGCGAACTCAAGGTGCCGGCGGCGTTCAAGGTCGAGCTGGCGGTCGCCATCGGCAAGCTGGGCGACAAGGCCAGCCTGCCGGAGTCCCTGCAGGGGCGCGAGTTGCCCAGTCCGCGCCTGACCGTCGAGGAGCTGGCGGTGGCCGGCCCCTATACCTTCGACTGAGCGGCCAACTCGACGGCGCCACGCAGGGGCTGCCCCTGTTGCAGGCGCTGGAGATTGTCGAGAAACAACCGGACCGCCGCCGCCGGCGGCGTGGGCCCGGCGACATGGGCGGTGAGGTGCAGGTTGGGCGTCCGCCAGAAAGGGTGCTCGGCCGGCAACGGCTCCTGACGGAACACGTCGAGCACCGCCCCGGCCAGCTGCCCGCTCTCCAACGCGGCGATCAGCTCGGCGTCCACCACGCTGGTGCCGCGTCCGGCATTGATGAACAAGGCACCCGCAGGCAAGGCGGCGAAAAAGTCCGCATCGTAGAGATCCTGGGTGCTGCCGCTGTCCGGCAACAGATTGACCACGAAGTCCGCATCCCGCGCCACCTGGTGCAGTTCCGCGAGCGGCACCACCCGGGCAAAGCCAGGCGAGGTTCGTGCACTGCGGGCGACGCCGGTGAGGATCATGCCGAACGGCGCGAATAGACGAGCGATGTCCTGACCGATGTCCCCTGCCCCGACCAGCAGCAGACGCCGCCCGGCCAGGGTGCCCGGCACCCGGGTGTCCCAGTGCCCCTCGCGTTGGCTGAGCTGACGCGCGGCCACCTGGCGCTCATGCTGCAACAGATAGGTCAGGACGTATTCGCCGATGCTCTGGCCGAACAGCCCTACTGCTCTGCTGAAGCGATAATCGTCTGGCAGGTCCGCCGCCAGCAACGGCGCATAGCCGGCCCAGGTGGATTGCAGCCAGAGCGGCTTGACGCCCTCGCGCAGCAGGGCTGCGGCACGATCCGGCTGGCCGAGCCAGTAGCATGGCCGCTGGGCAAGACGCACGGCCTCGACCGGGTCCGTCGGCACCTGCAGTTCCAGCGCCGGCGCCAATTGGCGCCAGGCCTCGACATAGCCGGCCGCCGCGTCTTCCAGCAGCAGGACGGCGGTCATAGCGGATCGTTGAGACGCAGCAGTTCTTCGGGCAGGTGCTCGATGTAGTCGTCGCGCTCCAGCTCCGGCGGTGGCATCTGCAGGTGATAGCCCTGCTTGGCGATGTTCTCGAGGACCTTGGCGACGTCTTCCCGGGCCAGCGTGCGCTGCGGGGTGAGCACGAACTCGAAGGCCAGTGCCGGAGGCCCGAAAGCCGCGAGCAAGCCTTCAGGGACCAGAGTCAGGCCCTTGAGCTTGTCGACATAGAGGTACATTTCCGGCTTGCGCGGGCTTCGGTAGATGGAGCAGAGCAGTTTCATGGGGTGTCTTCCAGGGGCGCCGGCGGGGTGCGCTGCGCCTGCAGGTGATCGAGAAGGGCCTGGCCGAAGCGTTCGCGGCGCCAACCGCGCAGGTTCGCCGGCAGTTGGTAGTCGCCATCGGGCCAACCGGTGAGTAGCAGGGCTTCGAGCACCTTCTTGCGCAACATCAGTTCCGGCGCCATGCCCAGGGCCTCGGCATCGCGTTCGCCAATAGCACGCAAGGTCTTGAGCAGCGACGACGCCTCGTGAGGCAAGGGCTCGGCCTGCAGCTCTGGCCATTGGTCAGCCGGGGTGGCCGCACCTTCGGCGATCAGCGCCAGCAGGGTATCGCCGTCCTGGCGCACGGTGCGCGGGTGCATGTCGTCGATGCGCGCCAGGGCCTGCTTGTCGGTCGGCTGGAAACGCGCCAGCGGCCACAGCGAGCGTTCGCGCAGGACATGGTTGCGCGGCTGATCGCGCTCGCGGGCACTGACCTCGCGCCAGTGGCAGAGCACCCGCAGCACCGCCAACTGCTGGCGCGACAGGCGCCAGGCCAGCTTGACGTCGCGGTAGGCTTCCCAGGGATCGCTGATGCGCCGCAGATTGGCGACCAGTTCAGCGCCATCTTCCAGTAGCCAGGTGCGCCGCTGATCATCCAGACGCGCGTTCAGGTAGTGGTAGACGTCGACCAGATAGGTCACGTCGGCTGCCGCGTAGCGCTCCTGCAACGGCGTCAGCGGCCGTTGCAGCCAGTCGGAGCGGGTCTCGTCCTTGGGGATGTCGATCTTGAGCACTTCGGCGACCAGCCGCGAATAACCCATGGAATGGGCCAGCCCCAGATAGGCCGCCGCCAGCTGGGTGTCGTACAGCGGCTGCGGCAGGCTGCCGGTCAGGCGCAACAACACTTCCAGGTCTTCGCTGCAGGCGTGCAGCACCTTGACCACCGCCGGGTCCTCCAGCAGCGCGGCGAAAGGCGTCCAGTCACCGATGCACAGGGGATCGACCAGGTAGGCCTTTTCGCCGTCGCCGATCTGGATCAGACCGGCCTTGGGATAGAAGGTGTCGACCCGCATGAATTCGGTGTCGAGGGCGATGAAGGGCAGGGTCTGGCAGCGCTCGCAGAGGGCAGCCAGTGCCGCATCGTCGCGGATCCAGTGAGGGGCAGAAGTCAAGGGCGCACTCCGAACAGATGAGCCGACAGTATAAGCCACCCGGGCCGGTTCTTCGGTGCCGCTTGACGCCCCTGTCACACACCGGGAAACGTGGCATTCAGCGGCTTTCCAGGCGGGTTCGTCGGATGAACGCCTGATGACCGCCCCGAACCAAACGTGACCGAATAGTTTTTTTTGTATTCGCAAGCAGGGCCTGCTAAAAGCTGAGTGTGCGCAGGTACTCACTCGGACTTGGGAATCCGCGGAGGTAAGCGCTTCTCGCCTTTCAATGGAGCTGCAAGAGCATGAAAACAATAAAACTGACCCTACTTGCATTGGCCGTTTCGAGCGCTTCCGGCTATGCCCTGGCGAACGGTCTGGCTATCAACGAACAGAGTGTCAGCGGGATGGGTACCTCCTTCGCCGGACGCTCTTCCTCCGCGCAGGACGCTTCCACCATCTATGGCAACCCGGCTGGCATGTCCCGCCTGGGCCGTGAGGTGTCCCTGGGTGGCGCCTACATCCACGCCAAGATCGACATCAAGGACGCCAGTGGTCGCTACGCCAACGGCCAGGCCGTGCAGGGCAGCAACGACGGCGACATGGTGCCCAACTCGGTGGTGCCCTTCGGCTATTTCGTGACGCCGGTGGATGACCGCCTGCACTTCGGCCTGGGTGTCTACGTCCCCTATGCGCTGATCAGCAACTACGAGCACGCCTTCCAGGGTCGCTACCAGGGTCAGGCGAGCAAGGTGGAAGTCATCACCATCCAGCCGACCGTCAGCTACAAGATCACCGACAAGGTGTCCGTCGGCTTTGGCCCGACCATCAACCGCATCGAAGGCAAGCTCAACAGCAACGTCAACTTCGGCAGCACCCAGGATGGCCAGGTCAAGATCGATGGCGACGACACCGCCTATGGCTTCAACGTCGGCCTGCTGGCGGACCTGACCGATGACCTGACCTTCGGCCTGACCTACCACTCCAAGGTCACCTACAAGCTCAAGGGCAACACCGAGGTGACTGGCGCCAACAGCCAGGCCAGCCCCATCACCAACGCCCTGGTCAGCCGCCTCAATGGCAAGTATGACGCCAGCCTCAACATCACCCTGCCAGAGAGCAGCGATGCCTCCTTCACCTATCGGCTGAACAACGACTGGACGATGTACGCCGGCGCCACCTGGACCCGCTGGAGTCGCCTGAAGTCGATCGACGTGGAGAACGAGGGCACCCCCACCCTGCCGGTGCTGGGCTCGCCCTTGGCAACCGTGACGGAAGAGCTCAACTGGAAGGACACCTGGTCCTACGCCATCGGCGCGGCCTATCAGCTGAATCCCCAGTGGGTGCTGCGTGCCGGCATGGCCATCGACCCCTCCCCGGCGGACAACGGCAACCGCAACGTGCGCATCCCGGTGGGCGATCGCAAGACCTTCTCGGTGGGCGCAGGCTGGTCGCCGACCAAGGACATGACCATCGATGTGGCCTATGCCTATCTGTGGGAAGACGATGTGTCGATCAATCGCCCCGCTACCTCGACCAAGGCAGGCTACAGCGCCAAATACGACAACAGCGCCCACGGCCTGGGTGCCCAGCTGACCTACCGCTTCTAAGAGCGCCAGGGTCCGTCTGCCGAAGCCGCCGCCAGGCGGCTTCGTGCTTTTCCGGATATAGAGCGAGCATCAGCTACCGGCTGCGATCACCAGCTTGACCTCTTGCCTAGGCCCGGAGCGCCCAGTAACCCTGCTCCTGCCCGGCATACCAGCGCTGGAAGTCGTCCAGCGACAGGGCACCTGCCACCAGTTGACCCTGGATCTGGTCGCAGCCGAGCTCGGTGAGGACCTGCAGCGCCTGGTGGGTCTCCACGCCTTCGGCCACCACCCGCAGGCCACGCAACTGGCCCAGCTGGACCAGCAGCCTGATCACCTCCTGATCGCCGGGTAGCTGGCAGTGCTCGATGAATTGCCGATCGATCTTCAGCTCGTCGATGGGAAAGCTGCTCAGGCAGGCCAGCGAGGAATGCCCGGCGCCGAAGTCGTCCAGCGACAATTCGAAGCCCATGGCCTTGAGCTGGCGCAGGCAGTCGAGCACCTGTACCGGATTGCTCATGGCCCGGGACTCGGTGATCTCCAGGCAGAAGCCGGCGGCCACGGCACCCGTCTCGTCCAGCAGCCGGCCGATGCGGGCGATGAAGGCTGGGTGCTCGAGGTCCAGCAGCGACAGATTGACGTTGAGTTTGAGGGCACCTAGTTGCCGCTCGCGCTGCAGGTGCATGCAACGTTCCAGTACCCAGAGCGTGATGTCGCAGATCTTGCGGCTCTGTTCGGCGATACCGACGAAGGCGTCCGGCTTGAGCAGGCCCAGTTCCGGATGCTGCCAGCGGATCAGGACTTCGGCGCCCTCGACCCGGCCATCCGGCAGCGCGATCTTGGGTTGCAGATAGAGCCGTAACTGGTCGTGATCCACGGCGAGGTCCAGGGCATCGAGCATGGCAATGCCGAGCTGCCGCTGGCGCTCCTGGTCCGGATCATGGAAGGCGAAGGGCAGCTGCCGCCGGCGCGCATCCTGCAGGGCGGTCTCGGCGTTGGCCAGCAGGGCCTCGGCGCTGGTGCCGTGTTCGGGGTAGCAGGCGATGCCGAAGGTGATGCGCAGGGATACCCGCTGATTGCCACTGACGAAGGGTTTCTCCACCAGGTTGCGCAGCGACAGCAGCGCCGCCTCCGCCGAGGCGCCGTCGAACCAGGGCAACAGCAACACGAAGGTGTCGGCGCCGATCCGCGCCACGCCGTTCTCTTCCGGCGCCGCGACCCTTAGCCGGCGGGCCAGATGACGCAGGATCTTGTCGCCGCCCTCCTGGCCAAGCAGTTCGTTGATGTTACGGAAGTTCGCCACGTCCAGCAGCAAGACGGCGAAACGCCCGGCTGCGGCGCGCTCGATGCGCTGGCGGATCTCCAGGACTAGCCGCACCTGGTTGGGCAGGCGGGTGAGCATGTCACGAAAGGCCAGCTGGCTAATGCGCCGCTCGCGCGCGGCGAGGGCGGCGCCCATCTGGTTCATGGCGCGACCCAGCCGACCGACCGGGTCCCGCCCTTCCTTGAGGCCCAGTTGATAGTCGCCATCGGCGATGCGTTCGGTGGCCTGCCCGAGGCGGGCCAGATAGCGGTTGAGGGCGCCTGCCAGTATTCGACTGACCAACGCCCCCAAGGCAAAGATGATCGCGCCTATCAGCAGCGAATCCAGCAGAGCCGACTGCTCTGCCGCTGCTATTCCTTCCATGAACATGTCCGCCCCTATGACGACTGCTTGCCCGTCCTGCCCGGGAATGGCCAGGAACAGGGAACGGAAACTGCCAAAGTTATCCTGGTATTCCGCGAAACGAGGTTGATGATCGGCAAACACGGCGCCGAGTTCCGGCGGGGCCTGATCGTAGAGCTGGCGATAGTCGCCGAAGTAGCCAACGCGGATTTCTTCCTCGTTGGCCGAATCCATGATGAAGCGAAAGCTCGAACCGTCCTTGACGAAGGCATAGAGCGACGCCAGCCCGGCCTTGCGGGCATAGCGATCCAGGGTGATCAGGGTTCGCTGGTAGCGTTCGGGATCGGCCTGGGCCGGATCCTGCAATTGGGCGAGATAGTCCTCGCCGAGAATTTCCGGCAGCGCCAAGGCCGCGCTCATCAAGCGATAGTCGATGCTCTGGCTGCTGGCATCGCGGGCCTGGCGATAGCTGTGCAGGGTAAACAACAGGGTGCCCAGGGCATCCACCAGGATGAACGCCAGAAAGAAGGTGGCGAACAGGCTGCGCGGTTTGAGGCTGAGCCGCGACGCGGGGGCGACTTCCCGGGGCGAGGCGGCGCTTTGGGGCGCATCGGGCATTGGGGCTCCTTGTCCAGTTGACGACGACTCCCTCTGGACCCGCACGTGCCGAGGTGGCTTCGCTGGGCGCGCAACCAGGCGCCTTCTTAACGGTTTAACCAGGGTCGTTCAAGGACGGAGATCGCAAAATCCCGGGTATCTCACGCTTGGGTCGATTTTTCAGCCCAGCGACAGGGCCAGCGCGACCAGCACCCCGCTCTCGGCGAGCTCCAGCAGCGCTCCGGCGGTATCGCCGGTGGTGCCGCCGAGACGCTGGCGCAGGGCACGACGCACCAGCAGCGCGACCATGGCGGTCACCAGCAGCGCGGTCACGCCCTGGGGTAGCAGGACCATACCAATGGCCCCCAGCAGCAGCACTCCCTTGAGCGCAGTCCGCGGCAGGTGGCGACTGAGCAGATCGCCGAGGCCACCGGGGCGCACATAGGGCGTGGTCAGCAACAGCCAGGGCAGCGCCAGGCGACCGGCCAGCGGCGCCAGCCACAGGCCAGCCGGCGCATGCGGTAGCAGGACGACCAGGGCGCTCCACTTGAGCAGCAGGGTCAACAGCAGCGCCAGCACGCCCATGGGGCCGCAGGCCGGATCCTTCATGATGGCCAGGGTCCGCTCGCGATCGCCATAGCCGCCGATCCAGGCATCTACCGTGTCGGCCAGGCCATCCAGGTGCAGGCCGCCGGTGAGGATCACCCAGCCGGCCAGCACCAGCGCCGCCTGCAGGAAGACGCCGCCCGCCGCGCTCAACCAGGCGATCAGGCTCAGGAGCGCGCCCAGCAGCAAGCCCACTGCGGGATACCAGAGCACCGAGCGGCCGACGGCCTCGGCGGGCGGCAGGCCGGGCAGCCGGATCGGCAGTCGCGTGAGAAACTGCACGGCGATCAGCAGCGGCAGTGGCATCAGCTCTCCTCCAGCGCCAGTGGCTGCAGGGTCGCATAGGGCGCCTCGACCTGCAGCAGGTCCTTGGCCGCCAGACCGCGCTGGCGAGCCAGCAACAGGCGGATGACGCCGCCGTGGGTGACGAGCAGACTGCGCCGCCCGTGCAGGCGTGGACGCCAGCGCGCCACCGCTCCCAGCACTCGTTCGGCGAAGGCGGCCACGGGTTCACCGCCAGGGGGGGTATAGGCATAGGGATCGGCCCAGAACAGCCCCAGGGCCTCGGCCTGGTCCTGCATGAGCTCCGCGGCGCTATGGCCTTCCCAGGCGCCGAAATCCAGTTCGCGCAGATCCGCCTCCACCATCAGTTCGGTGCCCTGCTCCGCCGCCAGCCACTCGGCGAAGCGCGCGCAGCGTTGCTGCGGCGACGTCAGGATGAGTTCGAACGGTGGCTGCGCGGCAACGGCGGCGCGCATTTGCTTCCACCCCTGTTCCGACAGGGGCGGATCGAGGCGCCCACGAAAGCCTTCGGGGCCCTCGGTGACGCCATGGCGCAGCAGCCAGCAATCAGTCATGGGCGCGACTGGAGACACTGGCTTCGGCGAAGGTGGCCATCTCGCTGTGCAGGCGGCAGGACAGTTGCAGCAGGGGAACCGCCAGGGCCGCGCCACTGCCTTCGCCGAGGCGCAGGCCGAGATCCAGCAGGGGTTCGCCGCCCAGGGCCAGCAACACCGCCGCATGACCGGGCTCGGCGCCGCAATGGGCGAACAGTAGCCAGTCGCGGGTGTCGGGCTGCAGGTGCTGGGCACAGAGCGCGGCCACCGAGCAGATGAAGCCGTCCACCAGGGTCGGCAGGCCCTGCTGGGCACAGGCCAGGTAGGCGCCGGTCAGGGCCGCCAGCTCGAAACCGCCCAGGCGGCGCAAGAGTTCATAGGGATCCTGCAGGGTATCGCCATGGCGCAACAGGGCGCGCTGGATGACCGCCACCTTGCGCGCCACGCCATCGGCGTCCAGCCCGGTCCCGGGTCCGGCCAGGGCCAGCGGCGAGGTATCCAGCAGCACACTGGCAATGGCGCTGGCGGCGGTGGTGTTGCCGATGCCCATCTCGCCGCCAATGAACAGATCGGCACCCCCGGCGCAGGCGCGCAGGACGGCGTCGCGCCCGGCCTGCAGCGCGGCCTGGCACTGGTCATGGGTCATGGCCGGGGTCAGGGTGAAGTTCGCTGTACCGCGTCCGAGCGGCAGGTCGATGACGCCGGGCAAGGCTTCCAGGGGCGTGACGGTGCCCAGGTTGATGACTTCCAGGGCCGCGTCCAACTGCCGGGCGAGCACGCTGATGGCCGCGCCGCCGCGCACGAAGTTGCGCACCATCTCGGCGGTGACGGCCTGCGGATAGGCCGAGACGCCCTCCTCCACCACCCCGTGATCACCGGCGAAGACGGCGATGGCGGTGCGCTGCAGCAGCGGCCGGGGCGTACCCTGCAGGGCGGCCAGCTGGATGGCCAGCACCTCCAGATCGCCGAGCGAACCGCTCGGCTTGGTCAATACCGTCTGCCGCTGGCGTGCGGCTTCGGCCGCGGCGGTATCGGGTTGGCGGCAGGGTCCTTGCCACCAGGGCATGCTCATAGCGGGGTTCCTTTGAGGGTCAGGGGGAGACCGGCGACGGTCAGCACCACGCGCTCGCAGCGCGCGGCAAGGGCCTGATGCAATTCGCCGGCGGCATCGACATAGCGGCGCGTCAGCTCGCCCAGCGGGACGACGCCCAGACCGGTTTCGTTGCTGACGAAGATAAGGTGGCCGGGCAACTGCGGCACGACGTCAAGCAGCTCCGCACAGGCACTGTCTAGGCGCCGGGGATCGTCGAGCAAGAGCAGATTGGTCAGCCAGAGAGTAAGGCAGTCCACCAGCAGGCAGGCATCCGGCGCCGCCAGAGCTTGCAGGCGTTCGGCCAGCGCCAGGGGTTCTTCCACCAGCGCCCAGTGCGCCGGCCGGCGGGCGGCATGACGTTCGATGCGCCGCGCCAGTTCGGCGTCGCTGCCGCCGGCGGTGGCGATATAGGTGACGGCAAGGCCGGACTCGGCGGCCAGGCGCTCGGCCAGGGCGCTCTTGCCGGAGCGAGCGCCACCGAGGACGAATTCGCGCATCTAGAGCTCGCAGAGGGCGCGCAGGCGCCCGGTGTCCAAATGATGCTCGACCAGATCGGCCAGGCGCTCCAGATCCCGTTCGCGCAGAGCGTGGTAGTCCAGTTGCTGGGGTTCGGCGAGACCCGCCCAGCGCAGCAGGGCAACGCTGGCGGCGGGCGACTCGAACAGGCCGTGCAGGTAGGTGCCCAGCACCTGGCCGTCGTCGCTGAGGCTGCCATCGACGCGACCATCGGCGAAGCGCAGCACAGGACGCGCCAGCGCCGCGCCCTGGCTGACGCCGGCATGGATCTCGTAGCCGGCCACCTCGGCGTCGCCGTCGCTCAGCCAGCCGTGCACGTTGCGCAGCTGCTTTTCCGCCGCCAGTTCGGTGGTCATGGCCAAGAGGCCCAGACCGGCGCTGTCGCCGGGCGTGCCCTCCAGGCCGAGGGGATCGGCGATCCGCTCGCCGAGCATCTGGAAGCCGCCGCAGATGCCCAGCACCCGCCCGCCGTATCTCAGGTGACGGACGATGGCCTTGTCCCAGCCCTGGGCGCGCAGAAAGGCGAGATCGCTACGCACGCTCTTGGAGCCGCCCAGGATGATCAGATCCGCTGCGGGCAGTTCCTCACCCTGGCGGACGAAGAGCAGCTCCACCTGGGGATGCAGACGCAAGGGATCGAAGTCGGTGTGATTACTCAGCCGCGGCATCACCGGTACCGCCACCCGCAGCCGCGGACCTTGCTTGGCGACCTGGCCAGTGGCCAGGCGATCCTCGGCTTCCAGGTGCAGGTCGTGCAGATAGGGCAACACGCCCATTACCGGCTTGCCGGTGCGGGCTTCGAGCCAGTCCAAGCCCGGCTGCAGCAGGGCCAGGTCGCCGCGAAAGCGATTGATGATGAAGCCGGCGACGCGCGCCTGCTCGCTGGGCTCGAGCAGGTCCAGGGTGCCGACCAGATGGGCGAAGACGCCGCCACGGTCGATGTCGGCCACCAGCAGCACCGGGCAGTCCACCGCCTCGGCGAAGCCCATGTTGGCGATGTCGCCCTGGCGCAGGTTGATCTCGGCCGGCGAACCGGCGCCCTCCACCAGTACCACCTGATAGCCTTCGGCCAGTCGGGCATGGGACGCCAGCACCGCCTCCCGGGCTATCGGCTTGTAGGCGTGATAGGCCTTGGCGTCCATGCTGGTGACGGCACGGCCATGGATGATCACCTGGGCACCGACGTCGGTGTTGGGCTTGAGCAGCACCGGATTCATGTCGGTATGGGGCGCCAGGCCACAGGCCTGGGCCTGGACCGCCTGGGCGCGGCCGATCTCGCCGCCATCGGCAGTCACGGCGCTGTTGAGCGCCATGTTCTGCGGCTTGAAGGGCACCACGGCCACGCCCTGGCGATAGAGCCAGCGGCACAGGGCGGCTACCAGGGTGCTCTTGCCGGCGTCGGAGGTGGTGCCCTGCACCATCAGCGTACTCATAGGGGGCTCCGGTATCCGGCTAGACCGGCGTCCAGCCGCTGCCAACCCGACTCGTCGCCGGGCAGGCCGACTCTCAGGGCGCCAAGCGCGGGGAACAGGCGGGTCAGGATGGCCTGGCGGGCCAGGTGTTCATGCAGGGCTGCGGCATCGGGACGCCGCAGCAATTGAAACAGGGCACAGCCGCCGCTGGGTGCCAGGGCGTGTCGGACGACCAACGCGGCCAGGCGCTCGCCCGCCTGCAGCAGCGCCTCGCGCTGACGCTGCTGGCCCTGCTGATCGGCCAGCAGTTGCCGGGCGAGATAGCGGCTGGGGCCGTTCACCGTCCAGGGCCCGAGGTGCTCGTCGAGGCGCGCCAAGAGTGCTGGCGCCGCCAGCACGAAGCCCAGGCGCATCCCGGCCAGCCCAAAGAACTTGCCAAAGGAGCGCAGGACGATCAGCCCGGGCAGATCGCTGAAAGGCGCCAGACTCGCCGCCGGAGTGGGATCCATGAAGGCCTCGTCCACCACCAGCCAGGCGCCACGGCGTTCGAGCCGGGCGTGCCAGTCCAGCAGGCGGGCTGGCGACAGGCGCTGCCCGGTGGGATTGTTGGGATTGACCACCACCACCACGTCCAGCTGGTCGAGGTGGGTCGCGATCTGATCTTCGCTCCACTCCAGCACCTCGTGCCCGGCGCGTTGCCAGGCCAGGGCGTGCTCGGCATAGCAAGGTGCCAGCACCGCGACCCGCGCGGGCGGGCGCAGAGTCGGCAGCGCCTGGATGGCCGCCTGGGAGCCGGCCACTGGCAACAGCGCGGCGGCCCGGTAACAGGCACAGGCGGCTTCCACCAGACCATCGTCGGGCTCCGGCAGCCGGGCCCAGGCGCTGGCGGGAATCTCCGGCAGCGGCCAGGGCCAGGGGGCCAGACCGGTGGACAGATCCAGCCAGTCGGCCAGGGGAATGTCGTAGGTGCGCGCCGCGCGCCTCAGGCGACCGCCGTGCTCAAGCAAGCAGCAGCCCTCCCAGGGCGATCAGCAGGGTCCACAGCCAGGCACCACGGCGCACCAGCTTGAGGGCGCGGGTGATGGCCAGGAAGGTCGGCGCCGGACCGCGACCCAGCACCGGGCGCTCGTGCCACTCGCCATGGTAGCGGGCCGCGCCGCCGAGGCTCACGCCCATGGCGCCGGCACCGGCCGCCATCACCGGGCCGGCGTTGGGGCTGTCCCACAGCGGCGCCTGGGTGCGCCAGCTTTCGATGGCGCTCCAGAAGCGGCCAAGGCCGGCATAGGTCAGGGCCACCAGGCGCGCGGGAATATAGTTGAGGACGTCGTCCAGACGCGCCGCGGCCCAGCCGAAACGCTCCAGGCGCGGCGTGCGATAGCCCCACATGGCGTCCAGGGTATTGGCCAGGCGATAGAGCACCACGCCTGGCGCCCCCAGCAGGGCGAACCAGAACAAGGCGGCGAAGACGGCGTCACTGCCATTCTCCAGCACTGATTCGGTGGCGGCGCGGGCCACGGCGGTCTCGTCCAGCTCGCCCGTTTCGCGACTGACCAGGTAACCGACGCGGCGACGCGCCTCGGGCAGATTGTTGCGTTGCAGGGCACGCGCTACCGGTTCGGCATGCTCGCCCAGACTGCGCAGTCCCACCGCCAGATACAGCGCCAGGGGCTGGATGATCCAGGCCAGCCAGCCGATCTGGCAGAGCAAGGCGGTGAGCAGCACCCAGGGCAGCACCGCCAGGCTCCAGGCCATCACCCCATGACTGCGCCAACCGCGGCCACCGGGATTGAAACGGGCTTCCAGGCTGTCGGCCAGGCGACCGAACAGCACCAGAGGATGGGCACGGCGGGGTTCGCCGAACAGTAGGTCAAGCAGCATGCCGCCGACGACCGCGAAGGCCAGCATCATGGCTTCTGGCCCCAGCGATTCTCGAAGACCAGTTCTTCCAGCGGCCGGCCCTGACGCCAGCCCTCCTCTTCCAGCATGGGTCGCGGATAGAAAGCTTCCACCGGCCCCAGGCAGAGGATGGCCGCCGGCTGGGAGCCTTCGGGCATCTCCAGCAGGTTGCGCACGGCTTCCGGTTCGAACAGCGACACCCAGCCCATGCCGAGGCCTTCGCAGCGCGCCGCCAGCCAGAGATTCTGGATGGCGCAGGACAGCGAGGCGAGGTCCATTTCCGGGAGGGTACGGCGACCGAAGACATGGGCTTCGCGGCCGTCCATGAGGGCCGCCACCAGCACCTCGGCGCAATCGAGGATGCCCTGCACCTTGAGCTTCATGAAGTCGTCGCTGCGCTCGCCGAGCGCTTCGGCGGTGGCGCAACGTTCTTCCTCCACCAGCTCGTGCAGGCGCTGGCGCAGGGCTGGATCGCTGATGCGCAGGAAGCGCCAGGGTTGCATCAACCCGACACTGGGGGCCTGGTGCGCAGCACCCAGCAGCCGGGCCAGTTGTTCGGGAGGTACCTCGCCACCGCAGAAATGGCGCATGTCGCGGCGCTCGGCGATGGCTCGGTAGACGGCGGCTTGTTCGGCGGGGGTATAGGGGGTCGTGGTCACGGCTTGAGCATCGCGGCGGCCGCGGCGGGTGCCGACGGCATGTAGAAGTGAATATAGCTGGCGGTGAGGCGACCGTCGCGGTAGACCGCCTCGGCGACCGCCTTGCCATTGGGACACAGCCCGCGCGCCCAGGGCGCCTCGGGCGACTCCAGGGCGGAGTGGTGATAGGTGTGGCCGCGCAAGGTGCCCTGCTCGAATTCCACCGATTGCAGCGCCAGCGCCGTCAGGCGCGTCTGCATTCGCGCGCTGCCGGGCAGCAGCCCGAGCAGGCTGGCGGATTCGCCGGCCTTGTCGGTGAGTTCGTCGAGCAGATAGAGCATGCCGCCGCACTCGGCGAGGATCGGCTTGCCGGCGGCGTGATGGGCGCGGATGGCCGCGCGCATGCCCAGATTGTTGGACAACGTCTGCAGGTGCAGCTCGGGATAGCCCCCGGGCAGATAGAGGCTGTCCACCTCCGGCAGCGTCGGATCAGCGAGCACGGAAAAGAACTGCAGCTCGGCGCCCAGGGCGCGCAGCAAGTCCAGATTGGCCTGGTAGAGAAACGCCAGGGCCGCATCGCGGGCCACGCCGATGCGCACCCCCGCCAGCAGCGGCTCGACCACGGCCGGTTCCGGCGCGGCGAAGGCCACCGGCGCTGGCAATTCGATGTCGGAACTGGCACCCAGGGCGTCGGCCGCCATGTCCAGACGGCGATCCAGGTCGGTGACCTCGTCGGCCTGGATCAGCCCCAGGTGACGACTGGGCAACTCGATGCCGGCATCGCGCGGCAGGCTACCGAAGAAGGTCATGCCCGCCGGCAGGCTGCCGCGGATCAACTGGGTCTGCCGCGGACTGCCACTGCGATTGGCCAGCACCCCGGCGAAGGGCAGGCTCGGCCGATAGTGGGCCAGGCCATAGGCCAGGGCACCAAAGGTCTGCGCCAGGCCCGCGGCGTCGATCACCCCCAGCACCGGTACGCCAAAGCGCTCGGCCAGGTCCGCCGCCGACGGCTGCCCGTCGAACAGCCCCATGACGCCTTCGATGAGGATGAGGTCCGCCTCCGCCGCCGCTTCCCATAACAGGCGCCGACTCTCGGCCTCGCCTATCATCCACAGATCGAGCTGGTAGACCGGTGCGCCGCTGGCGCGGGCCAGGATCATCGGATCGAGAAAGTCCGGACCGCACTTGAACACCCGCACCCGTCGCCCCTGGCGGGCATGCAGCCGGGCCAGGGCGGCGGTGACGCTGGTCTTGCCCTGCCCGGAGGCCGGAGCGGCGATCAGCAGCGCCGGGCAGTGCCGCGTATCCCCTACCATTCGATGCCCTGCTGGGCGCGGACGCCGGACTGGAAGGCATGCTTGACCAGACTCATGTCGGTCACGGTGTCGGCGGCCTCGATCAGCGCCGGCGGGGCGCCGCGGCCGGTCACCACCACGTGCTGGTGCGCCGGACGTCCGGCCAGATCGGCCAGCACCTGATCGACGTCCAGATAGCCGTGCTTGAAGGCGATGTTGAGTTCATCCAGCAGTACCAGGCCGATGGCTGGATCGCGCAGGAGCTCCACCGCCACAGCCCAGGCGGCGGCAGCCGACTGCAGGTCGCGGGCACGATCCTGGGTGTCCCAGGTGAAGCCCTCGCCCATGACGTGGTAGCGCACCTCGTCGGGGAAGCGCTTGAAGAAGAGTTGCTCGCCGGTGTCACGACGGCCCTTGATGAACTGCACCACGCCCACCTGCATGCCATGGCCGAGGGCGCGCGCCGCCATGCCGAAGGCGGAGCTGCTCTTGCCCTTGCCGATGCCGGTATGCACCAGCAGCAGGCCACGCTCGTCCTGGGCGTCGGCGATACGGGCGTCGATCACCGCCTTCTTGCGCACCATGCGCGCGCGGTGGCGTTCGTCGCGCTCGGGGCTGGTCGAATCGGGGGTGTCGGTCATGGGGCGGTTCTCCAGGTGCGGGCGCGGCGGAGAAACGGGCAGAGACGCCACCCGCGCAAGGCAGATGGCGACGCCGCGCGAAGCCCTCCGCATCGCCGAGATGAGCGCAAGCGTGGCCGGTCTCCGGGCTGGTGAGCCGATGCCTGGTGGCATCCGCCGCGCCCCTTCCCGGCCAGGGCCAGTGGGCATCGCGCAGCTACTGCTCAACTACCGTTGCGGGGGCAGCGCCGGCTCGACCGGCTTCCCTGTTTCACCCCGCTCCAGGCGGGGCACCACGTGCAAGGGCGCAGGGTACGGACTAGCCGGGAGAGCGTCAATCGATGGCACCGCCCGAACTCGGCGTCGAGCGGACGGGTCCACCCTAAGCACCCACCGCCAGGAGCTACCGGATGAACGATGCCACCCTCGCCGCCTGCATCAAGGCCTGCCTCGACTGCGCCGCCGCCTGCGAAACCTGCGCCAGCGCCTGCCTGGGCGAAGCCAATCTGGACATGATGCGCGACTGCGTCCGCCTGGATCGCGACTGCGCCGACGCCTGTCGCCTGGCCGCCACCTTCATGCAGCGCGGCAGCGATCGCGTCGCCGAAGCCTGCGCCCTGTGCCTGGCCACCTGCCGCGCCTGCGCCGCCGAATGTAGCAAGCACAAGGCCGATCACTGCCAGGCCTGCGCTCGGGCCTGTGAAGCCTGCGCCGATGCCTGCGCGGCCTTGGCCGCCTGAACCCCTTACCGCGCTGATACCCGCCCGATCCGGTCCGGCCGCTGACGCAGCGCCGGATGCAGGGCGGTGCCCAGGCCCGGTGCGGTTGGCGGTAGCAGCCAGCCATGCTCCAGTACCGGCAGCTCGGTGACCAGCTCACGATAGAAGCCCGCCAGATAGGCTCGCACCACTTCCTGAAAGATGGCATTGGCTGAGGCCAACCCCAGATGCAGCGAGGCCATCAGCACCACCGGCCCGGTGCAGTCGTGCGGGGCGATGGGCTTCTGATAGGCCTCGGCCAAGGTGGCGATCTTGCGCGCCTCGCTCAGTCCTCCGCACCAGGACAGGTCCACCATCACATAGTCCAGCGCATCGGCCGCCAGCAGATCGCGGAAGGCGCCGCGCATCGCCAGGGTCTCGCTGCCGCAGACCGGAATGCCCGCCAGCCGCCGGAAATCCGCCAACCCCTGAACGTGATCCATCTTGATCGGATCTTCCGCCCAGAAGATGTTGTAGTCCTTGAGTGCTCGGGCGATCTGCAGGGCGCAGGTTGGATTCCACAAGGAATGGAATTCGCACATCACCTCGATGCCATCGCCGACCGCCTCCCGGATGCGCGCGAAGGGCTCCAGACCCTGGCGCAAATCGGTGCTGGACAGATACTGACCGCCACTGGCCAGGGCGAAGGCATCGAAGGGCCAGATCTTCATGGCGGCAAACCCTTCGTCCACCAGACTCTGGGCCAGTTCACCGGGGTTTTCCACCACCGCCACCTGATCGTCGTAGCGCCCGGCCACGCGGGCCTCGCCCTTGGCGATCAGCCGGCGCTGGTCACCACCGGTATTGAAGTTGGGACTGGCGCAGGTGTTATAGGCGCGCATCCGCTCGTGGACCTGGCCACCCAGCAGCTGATGGATGGGCACGCCCATAGTCTGGCCGAACAGGTCCCAGAGGGCGATGTCCAGCGCCGAAGCCGCTCGGGTTTCCACGCCGCTGCCGTTGAAGCCCAGATAGCCACGCAGCAGCGCCCGGCTGTGGGCTTCGATCTGTAGGGGATCGCGACCCAGCAGCAGCGGCGCGCAAAGCGAGTGGATCTGCGCCTCCACCGCTTCGGCGCCACGAAAGGTCTCACCCAGGCCAATCAGGCCGCTGTCGGTGTGGATCTCCACCCAGAGCAGATTGGGCAATTGCGTGAGCCTGGTGGTTTCGATACGAGTGATGCGCATGGCGCCTCCTCTAGCGCGGTCCGTGGACCTGATTGAGCAGCGTTTCGTCCCGCCGCAGGCGTTCGATGTTGGCGGCGATGAAGGCATAGCGGCGCGCGAACAGCCCGTGGGTCCAACCCGAGACATGCGGCGTGCAGACGGCATTGGGCAGTTCTTCGAAGCGATGCCGTGCGGGTGCCACGAGATCGCCTTCGCCACTGGGGTAGCGGTACCAGACGTCCAGGTACGCCTTGGCGATGCGCCGGTCGGCGAGCGCCTGATAGAGGGCGTCTTCTTCCACCACCGCCGCCCGTGCCAGGTTCAGCAGCACGGCCTCCGGCCGCATGGCGGCGAACTGGGCAGCGCCGAAACAGCCCCGGGTAGTCTCGTCCAGCGGACAGGCCAGTACTACGTAATCGGCCAGGCCCAGGGCCTCGTTCAGCGCCTCGGGCGCAAGGGCAGCATCGGCCCCGGCGGGCACCCGGCCGTCGCGGGCACTACGGGTGATGGCCAGGATGCGCATACCGAAGGCCCGCGCCCGCTGCGCCACCGCCTGGCCGATCCTGCCAAAACCCAGGATCGCCAGGGTCCTGCCCTGCAACTCACCACGCGGCTGGCGCCCCAGATAGGCATTGGTCCAGCGCTCGCTGGCGAAGTCCGCCTGGGCCTCACCCAGGCGCACCTCATGATCCAGCAGGCAGGCCAGGGCGTATTCGGCCATGGGAATCTCGTGCTCGAAGACGTTGCAGACGCGACAGTCCGCTGCCAGCACTCCGAAATCGATGCCATCGAGGCCAGCGCCAGGTACCTGCAGCAGCCGTACCCTGGGCGCCCGCGTTGAACGCTGCAGACGCATAGCGACCAGGACATCGGCGCCCTCGATTCGCTCGTCCCAGGCGGCTGATGCGTGGGCTTCCCGAGGCAAGGTAATAAAGGTGGCCGGGCTGGTCAGGTCCCTGGCGAGTGTCTCCTGGTGCGTGGCGGCTTCGCCAATCATCACGATCTTCATCCGGCTCCTCCCCCTGCTGAGAAAAAATGGTACCGCTACCATTTTTATTACCCTAGCGCCCAAGGAGTCGTCTGACAACCGCAATCTGTTCTTAGGCGCTAGCGCGCTCGATCCACGCGACACCCAGGTCGTGCTGCTGCGGCGCTCCATCACTACCCGCCAGACGGGCCAACAACAGTTCCGCTGCCGTGTGCCCCAAGGCCGTGGCATCCACCCGTATCGTGGTCAAGGCAGGCAGGGTATGGGCCGCGAAGGCCATATCGCCGAAACCGATCACCGCCACGTCGCCGGGCACCGCCAGCCCCTGCGCCAGGGCCTCGGTCAGCACGCCATGGGCCAGGGTGTCGGAGGTGCAGACCACCAGCAGCGGCCGCACCTTGGTTTGGGCGAGCAGCTGGCACAGGGCTTGGCGCCCCTGCTCCAGGCTGGGCAGTCCGGTGAATAGCGCCGGCGCCGTCTCGGCGATGCCGAGGGTGGCCAGGGCCTGACTCAATGACAGACGTCGCCGGGTACCGCGGGGATCGTCCACCGCCACCTGGGCGACCTGGGCATAGCCGCCAGCGTTCGCCCGCTTGGCCAGCAGGGCACCCACTGCCTCGTGGTGAAACCCTACCGCCTGATCGATGGGCTCAGCGCTGAGATCCCAGGTTTCCACCACCGGCACACCCGCCGCCTGGAGCCGGGCACGGCTGGCCGGCGTGTGATCAACGCCGGTCAGGATCAGGCCATCCGGCCGCCGACTGAGAATGGTCGCCAGAAGCGCCTCTTCATGCCTGGGATCGTGGCCAGTGACGCCCAGCAACACCTGATACCCGGCCTGGGCCAGTCGCTCGGCCACCGCCTGGTAGCTGTCGGCGAACAGCGGATTGGTCAGCATGGGCACCAGCACCGCCACCAGCCGACTGCGATTGGAGGCCAAGGCCCCAGCCACCAGGTTGGGCATGTAGCCGCTTGCTGCTATGGCGGTAAGTACCCGCTCACGGGTGGCCGCCTTGACGCTTGCGGGCGCGTTCACTACCCGCGAGACCGTGATCGGCGCGACGCCGGCCAGGCTGGCCACATCGCGGATGGTCACGCTACCGGAGCGGCTTCTCGTCTTGCCCGTCATCCTTCCACCCCTGCGCGCTCTGGTCGCAGCCAAAACCACCATGCTAACCGGCCCTCCTGGCGGCCACCATTGGCATTACCCGTCGACGCCAGGGATAATGCCCGCCCTTTCATCGATATCCAGGCCTTCGCCATGACCGATACCAACCAAGATCCCCGTTTGAGCCGCATGAAGCGTCGCCTGCGCAAGAAGCAGTACCTGGGTGAATTCCAGGAACTGGCCTTCGAAATCAAGGTGAGCTTCAAGAACGAACTCAGCGAAGACGACCTGGACACCTTCCTCGGCGACTTCATCGACTACGTCGAAGAGCGCAAGCTGGACTACATCGGTGGCTTCGACAACGCCTGGGTCGAAGGCACCATCATGGCCAACAAGCGCTACACCTCGCCCACCGCGGAAGACCGTACCGCTCTGCTGGACTGGCTCAAGGCCCGCGCCGAAGTTGGCGAAGCCAATGCCTCCGAGTTGCATGACGCCTGGCACCACGACGGCGAAGTCTAAGAGACTGTTCGAAGGCGGCTGCGTGTCGGCCAAACGGCGTTGAAAATGGCTTCGGAATGCTCGTTTACCACTCGTAAACGCTGCTTCCTCAGCCATTTTCGCGGGGCCGCCTAGGCTTGTGTGGCTCTAGCTCGCGAGCCTTGGAACAGCCTCTGGGCAACCCTCGTCGGATAGCTTGGCGCCCGTTGCGGTCGTAAAGGGGAATCCGTTGGAAACCAGGTCCTCATGACGACCCTTCTGCAAATCTCCGATACCCACTTCGGCACCGAGCAACCTGCTGTGGTCGCGGCCCTGGAAGCCCATGTCCGCGAACACGGCGCCGATGTCCTCATCCTTTCCGGGGACATCACCCAGCGCGCCCGGCGCGAGCAATTCGCTGCCGCCAAGACCTTCATCGAACGCCTGGAAAGCTACGGTATCCCGCGTACCCTGGTGATCCCGGGCAATCACGACCTGCCGCTGTACAACCTCTTCACCCGTTTCCTGATGCCCTATGGCAACTATCGCCGCCATTTCGGTCAGGAGTTGGAACCCAGTTTCGAGAACGACGAGCTGCTGCTGGTCGGGCTCAACACCACCGCCCCGCAACGCCACAAGGATGGCGCGGTGAGTGCCGAGCAGATCGAGCGGGTGGCCGAACGCCTGCGCCGCGCCGGTCCCGGCAAGCTGCGCATCGTCATCGCCCACCAGCCCTTTGGCGCCCTCGAACTCAGTGACCTGAGCAATTTGCAGCACAACGCCGATCACGCCCTTGCCACCTGGGCCGATGCCGGCCTGGATCTGGTGATGGGGGGGCATATCCACCTGCCCTATGTGCTGCCCTTGAGTCGCCAGTACCCTACCCTGCCCCGCGAGGTCTGGATCGTTCAGGCCGGCACCGCGCTTTCTTCGCGCGTGCGGGGCACCTCGCCCAACTCCTTCAACCGCCTGTTGGTCGGTGAAGGCGCGGAAAAGACCGTGGACGTGGAACGCTGGGATTTCCATGGCGATCGTTTCATGGTCGGCGAGCGTCACGAACTGCGCTGGCATGCCGCCCAGGATGCCCTGGCGGAGACCTGAGGCGTCCACGCGGAGCGCCGATGCGCGCTCCTGCGCACTTCCAGCCAAGGAAATTGATTCAAGCTGTTGAAACGGCGGACAGACTGCGGGCGCCGCGTAGTCTTAGGACTTTTCGGCAAGAGTAGCCTCCCATGGAATCCCTGACGCAATCGCTGCTTGGCTTTATCGAAACCCACCAGGCCTGGGCGCCGCTGATCGTCGGCCTGCTCGCCTTCGGCGAATCCCTGGTGCTGCTGGGCGTCTTCATTCCGGCCACGGCGCTGATGCTGGTAGTCGGTGGTCTTGCCGGCTCCGGAGTCCTCGCGCCCGTGCCCCTGGTGCTGGCTGCCATCGTTGGCGCCATCCTCGGCGACATCTGCTCCTACATCATCGGCCGCTGGCTCGGTCCCAGCATCGTTCACCGCCCGCCCTTTCGCCGCTATCGCAAGCAGGTGGCCAAGACCCGGCTGTTCTTCCGCCGCTATGGCTTCTTCGCCGTGTTCGGCGGGCGTTTCCTGACCATGATCCGCAACACCGTCCCCCTGGTGGCCGGGATGATGGCGATGAACCAACTGCGCTTCCAGTCGGCCAACGTGTTGTCGGCCATCGTCTGGGCGCCGCTGATGATGGGCCCGGGCTACCTCGCGGCCAAGGGCGCCAACCATTTCAGTTTTGCCGGCAACGAACCCCTCTGGATCGGTGCGGGGGTCGTCGCCTTGCTGGGCGCCGGCGCCGTGCTGTTCTTCAAGCAGCGGCTGAAACGCGCCTAACGCCGGGCGGCCAGCGCCTCGCGCAGGCGCTCACGATTCAGCGGCACCTCGCGCAGCCGCAGACCGGTCGCCGCCGCCACGGCGTTGGCGATGGCCGCGGGGATGGCGGCAGTGGAGGCCTCCCCGGCACCCACCGCCGGCTCCTCGGGACGATCGATCAGCTCCAGTTCCAGCTCGGGCAATTCATTGAAGGTCAGCGGCGGATAGGCGCCCCACTCCAGACTCGTCACCCCCTGGTGATCGAAGCGCACCGCCTGCTTGAGGGTCCGGGCGATGCCCTGCACCACGCAGCCCTCCAGCTGATTGCGCAAGCCGTCCGGATTGACGATCAGACCGCAGTCGTGGGCCACCACCACCCGCGTGACCCGGATACCCGTGGCCTCGCTCACCGCCACCTCCACCACCGCAGCCACATAGGCGTTCTCGTTTTCGTAGCGCAGGAAGGCCAAACCCTGCCCCTTCACCAACGCGCCGTCCCAGGCCTTTTCGTGCGCGGCGGGCGGTTGCCACCCGGCCTTGGCGGTGGCGGCCTGTAGCACCGCCCGCGCGCGTGGGTCCTGCAGATAGCGCAGGCGGAATTCCAGTGGATCGACACCTGCCGCTAGGGCCAGCTCGTCCATGAAGGATTCATTGGCGAAGGTGTTGCCGACTGCCCCCAGGGCACGCAAGGCCGACGGCCGCAACGGTGAATCCCCGGCTTCCAGCCAATGAGTGGCCACCTGGACATTGAGCAGATCGTAGTCCAGCGGCACATTGCGATTGCCGCCGCCCCTACCGCCCTTGAGCGGCAGGCTGTAGGCCAACTGCCCGGCGAGCAGCGCCGCCTTGCCGGTCTGGCCATTGGGTCGGGTCAGATGGGTGGGCGTCCAGTTGGCGAAGCGCCAGGCCAGCAGATCGCCAGTCACACTCAGGCCGCCGGCCAGACGCATCAGCATCGCCGGCCCCTTGGGATTCCAGCCGTGCTCGTCGGCCCGACTCCATTGCACCCGCACCGGACGGCCGCACAACTTGGAGAGTAGTGCCGCATCGGCCGCCGCATCATCGGCGCCGTTGTGGCCATAGCAACCGGACGCCTGCTGATAGATGACATGGATACCGTCTTCCGGCAGCCCCAGCAGGTCCGCCAGTGCCGCCCTGAGCTGATAGACGCCCTGGGTACCGCTCCAGACGGTAGCGCCCTCGGCCCCCACGTCCGCGACTGCGCAGGAGGGACCGATGGAATCGTGATTCTGATAGGGCCAGCGATACTCGGCCTCCAGGCGCTGCGCAGCGCTCGCCAGTTCGCCCGCGACATCGCCGGTCTCCTGCTGGATGTCGGCCGGTCCGGCCTTGGCTTCCAGTCGGGCATAGAGCTCGCCCGGCAGCGGCAGGTCCGGTACCAGGCTCCAGTCCACCCGTAGCGCCGCCGCGCCCTGTCGCGCCAGCCACGCCTGCTCCGCCACCACCGCGACGAAGGCGCCTTCGTAGACCAGTCGCGCGCCGGCGGGCAGCGCACTGGCATCGATACCGCGGATGCTTACCCCTGCCAGTCGCGCCGAGCCGGTGCAGGGCGGTCGCACCACACAGCCGTGCAGCATGCCGGGCAGACGCAGGTCGTGGACATAGTCGAAATGGCCGAACAGCTTGGCGGGGATATCCTCCCGTGGCACCGAGGTGCCGACCAGGCGGTAATCCTTGACGGCCCGGGTGCGCACGGCCTGATTGACCAGCCGCCCCAGGGGCCGTCCGCCTACCAGTTCGCCATAGCTGACATAGCGTCCGGTGGGATCGCCGCGATAGACCACGCGGCCGTCCACCGTGTCCACCACGGCCAGATCCAGCCCCAGGCGCCGCGATCCCTCCAGAAACAGGAATTGCCGCGCGCTGGCGGCGGCCTTGCGCAACTGGGCACCGCCTACCTGCAAGCTCTTGCTGCCAGCGGTAATGCCCTGGTCCGGCGTCAGCCGGGTATCGCCCTGGATCAACCGGGTGGCGGCGAAAGACACGCACAGCTCCTCGGCCACGATCTGCCGCAGCGCCGTGCTGACCCCGGTGCCCAGCTCCACCTTGCCGCTGTAGACGGTGACCTGGCCCTGGGCATCCACTGCCAGCCAGGCGTCCAGTTGGCGCTGATCGAGGGTCTTGGCCAAGCTCGCATGGTCAGTCGGGGCTGCTAGCACCTGGGCGGCGATCGGCCGCTGCAGGCTGAAACCCAGCAGCAGGACTGCACCGCCGCCAAGAAAGGTGCGGCGTGACAGCGTCATGCCGGGGCCTTCCCGTCGCGCAGCAGCACCGCCGCGCGCTTGATCGCGCGCAGGATCCGATAGTGGGTACCACAGCCGCAGAAGTTGGCGGCCAATGCCTGACGGATCTGCGCATCGCTGGGATCCGCCACCCGTGCGAGCAGGGCCTGGGCGGTCATCACCATGCCGGGGATGCAATAGCCGCACTGCGCCGCCTGTTCCTCGATAAAGGCCTGCTGCAGCGCATGAGGGGCCTCGGGCGTGCCCAGACCTTCCAGGGTCAGCACCTCGCGACCGACGAAGGAGGCTGCCGGCAACAGGCAGGCGCGCACCGGCTTGCCATCCGCCAGCACCGTGCAGGCGCCGCACTCACCCAGGCCGCAACCGAATTTCGGTCCCTTGAGGCCCAGTTCATCGCGCAAGGCCTCCAGCAGGGGCATGCGCGGGTCGACGTCGAGCTGTCGCGGCTCGCCGTTGACCTTCAATTCAATGACCGCCACCGCTATTTCTCCGCGTTACGCGCCGCTGCCACATCCTCGGGGCGGATGTCGGCGGCATGACCGCCAAAGCGGCGGCCGATGTAGGTGGCCAGATCGGCGAGCTGCTGATCGCTGAGCAATTCCCGATAGGCTGGCATGAAGGCGTGCTCGCTACGCCCCTGGCGGTCGAGACCGTCGAGCAGGACGCGCACCAGGTTAGTCCCTGTGGGATCGCGCACCACCGAGTAGTTGCTGAAGGACCGCGGATAGGGACCCGCCGGCCCCTGGTCATCCGGTGCGTGACAGCTGGCGCAAGCGGATTGCAGCAAAGCCGCGCTTTCCGCCTCCGCGGCCGTGAGAGGTCCGGCCTCTCCGGGCGGCTGCACCTCGGCGCGCGCCGGGACCGCTCCGGGCTGCGCCGGCAGGGTTCGCAGATAGGCGATCAGGGCACCGAGATCGGCGTCGTCCAGATGACGGGTGCCACCACTGACCACCTCGGCCATTGGCCCGGCCGCCACGGCTTCGCCGCGTTGATGGCCTTCGCGCAGATAGCTGGCCAGCTTGGCATCGCTCCAGCCGCCGAGGCCACGCGGATCCGCGGTGAGATTCCAGGCGGTCCAGCCCTGCTGGGTCGCGCCGGCATAGGCCCGGCCGCTGTCGAGCCCCTGACTCCAGGTCCGCGGGGTATGGCATTCCTGGCAGTGCCCCAGCGCCTCCGCCAGGTAGGCGCCTCGCGCCACCTGCGCATCGGCCGTCGCCGGTAACGGACCTGGCGTGAAGTTGAGCCACTTCCAGCCACGGATCAGCGCGCGCTGGTCGAAGGGAAAGCGCAGCGCATTGGCCGGCGGCGCATAGGGCAGCGGTCGCTGGATCTGCAGGAAGGCGAAGATGGCGGCGACGTCCTCGTCGCTCAACCGGGTAAAGGCGGTATAGGGAAAGGCGGGATAGAGCTGCTCGCCCTCACGCCCCAGCCCGTCATGCAAGGCGCGGCGAAACTCACCCACCGTCCAGTCACCCAGCCCCTGCTGGCGATCCGGGGTGATGTTGCTCGAATAGAGACGACCGAAAGGCGTGTCGAAGGCGACCCCGCCAGCGAAGGGCGCGCCATCCGGGCGGGTATGGCAACCCTGGCAGTTGCCCAGGCGCGTCAGATACTCGCCCCGCGCCAGGGTCGCCTCATCGGCGCCGGCCGATGCGACGCTAGACAGGAGCAGCATCCCCGCCAGCAGGGGCAGGGCAAAGGATCTCATCGGCCCTCCTCGTGAGATCGAACCGGACTGGCGGATGTCGCCGCGGCTTCGCCGTCATCCTAATCGCAGCGGCCAACCGCGGTGGCGTTCACCCCTGGAGGTGAGATGCAGACGACAGTTTCGGCCAGCGCGTCAGCGGCGGCCTTTACATTACCGTGCCGGTCCGGCTGCGTTCTGGCGCGGAATTACCGGATCGCTGACAGCCTCCTTTCCTGATTGCCTACCCTCAGGACAGGAAGGACAAAGACAGCAGATCTAAGCAATTATAGGGGTGGTATTACTTATCGCTTGGGCACGAAGCCATCGGGCTTGGCCGCCAGCCAGTCGACGAATTGGCGGATGCGCGCGTCGCTGAGCAGCAACTCGCGGCTGTTGTATTCCAGGGCCAGGGTCTTTTCGTCGAAGGTCTGGTGGATATGGTTGTGGCAGGGGCGGCAGACCCAGAGGGTGGCGGTGATCCGGCTGACGCGGTCGAATCTCTTGCGCACGTAGGCCTTGTCGTGCAGCGAGCGAGGGATCAGGTGATGGCGGGTGAGCGGCGCCGCCCGACCGCACAGCTCGCAGCGAGCCGGCTGGGGCGGCAGACGTATCGCCTGGGGCATGATGGGCTCCGCATGGGCTGGATACCTATTCGAGCGGCCCGGGCGAAACGGGGTTCAATAGCCGCCGGCGAGACTCGGCGTGACCAGCACCCGCTTGGCCTGCAGGTAGCTGTTCTGCCAGTAGGGTTTGGCCAGGCTGTCCAGGCGTACCGTGCCACCGGTGCGCGGCGCATGGACGAAGCGCCCCTCCCCTACATAGATGCCGGCATGGCTGACCTGACGGCCACCGGCAGTGGCGAAGAAGATCAGATCACCGGGCTGCAGGGCATTGCGCGCCACATTAGGCGAGCCCAGGGTGATCATCTCGCGGGTCGAGCGCGGCAGGGTCACCCCAGCCGCATCGCGATAGACGTAGCCGATCAGGCCGCTGCAGTCGAAACCGCCGGCCGGGGTGTTGCCGCCATAGCGATAGGGGGTGCCGACTAGGCCGATGGCCCGAAAGAGTACATCGTTGGCTGCCTGGGCCTGGCTTTCCAGCAGGGGACGAGAGACGACCGGGGCAGCCGGTGCGGGGGCCTGGGGCGGCCTGCCGGCACAGGCGGCCAGCAGTACAAAGGCGCAATACAATCCGAGGCGAGCCGCATGCGGCATTGGAGACATCCTTAGTTATCCATCGATCACCGTCGGCCTGCCACGCAGCCTCGACGGGTCCTCGAAGCGCACCGGCGAAGATCGCGGCGATACGCCTCAGCGCAATACGCGCTTGCCTTCCAGGAAACTCACCTTCCAGTACTGGTCGTTCAGGCTGTCCACCCGCACCCCGCCGCTCCGGCGACTGGAGGAATGGATGAACTTGCCTTCGCCCATGTAGATACCGGTGTGACTGACCCGGCCACGGCCGTTGCTATTGAACAGCAACAGGTCGCCAGGTTCCAGGTCGTTCTTGCTGACTACCGGTACTTCGAGATCGATGATCTCGCGGGTGGAGCGCGGCAGGGTCATGCCGGCCCGCTCGCGGAACACATAATTGACGAAACCGCTGCAATCGAAACCGGCCAGGCTACTGCCGCCACGGCGATAAGGCGTGCCCACTAGCTGGGTCGCACGGTCGAGGATCTGGTCCGCCAGATTCGGCAGCGCCTGGCGCGGGCCGACCTCGCGCTCCCAGTCGAGCTGATGCGGCGACTGGGTATGAGGGAAGACCGGGCGTTGCTGAGCACCCTCGGCCTCCACAGGCGCGGAGCCGTTGCCAGCGCCACCCAGGCCATGCAGCGAAGCGGTCTGGAACGTCCGGGAGGTAACGGGCGAATCCTGGGTAATGGTGGTGTCGGGACTTTGCGGCGCACTCGCACAGGCGGCGAGCAGACAGACAAAAGACAGGGGCACGAGGGGTGCGAGGCGGTTCCTTGGCATGGGCACGACCGTGTCGTTTTTTCAAAGTTTCGACACCTTGCCGACCTGGATCACAGATGGCAAGTTTTTTTAGCCCTCGATGTGACTTAAAAGCCGAGGAAGGACGTCTACGGCCCTTTTTTTGAGTTGAACGGTCGCCAAGCCACTCAGCGACGAACGGTCCGGATTGATCTCGATGAGGTCACCACCCTGCGCCAGGGTCTGCCCGATCGGCGCCTGGATATAGCCGAAGGCCGCCGTGGTGCCGACGGCGATCACCAGATCGAAGCCCTCCTCCGCTGCATCCTGCAGACGCTGCAGTTCGGTGATCGGCAGGGCTTCCTCGAACAGGACCACGGGTGGCCGCAGGATCCCGCCGCAAGAGTGACAGCGCGGTGGCAACGGACCTGCCAGACAGGCCTGGGCATCCGCTACCGCCTGGCCACACCTCATGCAGGCCAGCGGTTCGAGTTGCCCATGGATCTCGATCAAACGCTCCGCTGGAAATCTCGACTGTCGATGAAAGCCGTCGATGTTCTGGGTCAGCACCCAGCTGCCAAGGTGACGCACGCCGAAAGCGGCAATCGCCCGGTGCGCCGCATTGGGCACCGCCGCGGCGCAGGCCTTTCCGAGTTGAGCCAGGTAGCGCCAGCAGACGTCGGGACGCTGCCGCAACATGCTGCCCGACAGCGCCGCCTCGATGGGAACGCCCTCTTCGGTGAGGCCGTTGTACAGCCCACCCAGGCCGCGATAGGTCGGCAAGCCCGAGTCGGCGGACAGCCCTGCCCCGGTGATGAACAGCACCCGCTCAGCCCGTTCGAGCAGGCCTTGAGCGCGCGTCAGGGCATCACTCAATGATTCACCGTCAGAGCCAGCATCACCGACAGCTGGCAGAGCGGACGCCCGCTCTGTTCCTGCCAGAGGTTGAAGGCCTCCTGCATCTTCTGCCGATCGCGCTTGGCGGTGGGCGCCTTGTCGAGGATGTTCTGCGCCTTGAGGGCCGTCACCACGTCGTCGGTCGCCAGGAAGGTGTCCTTGCCGGCCATGCGCAGGAAGCGCTGCGCCGACAGGCCACCCAACTGATTGCCACGCTTGGTCAGCAGCTCCCACAGGCCGACAATGTCCTGCCCCGGCCAATCGGCCAGCAACTGGCCGAAGCTGCCGTGGCTGCGCTGGAAATCGAGCACCATCTGAGCGTTGATGGGCACGCTACGCAGCTTGCCCAGGTGGCGGATCAGCCGCGCATCCTGCATCAACCGCTCCAGGCGTTCGCCGCCCATGAGCACCACCTTCTCCGGATCGAAGCCGAAGAAGACCTCCTCGAAGGCCGGCCACTTGGCATCCACCAGGCTGTGCTTGAGTCCGGCGCGAAAGATGCGGCGGGTCAGCAGCGACAGATAGCGGTCATCGCCCACGGACCTCAGGGTCGCGGCGTCCACCGGTTGCGGCAGCCGCGCCTCCAGGGCCGCGCGGGAGCCGCAGCGGTTGAGAGCGTATTCGAGCAGCCAGGCGTAATCCCGCATCAGAGATTCATCACCTGGACGAAGCGCGGCGTCGCGCTGTCATCGATCTTGAGACTGGCGAAGTCGAACAGCTCGCGATCCGCCAATTGCGACGGCACCACGTTCTGCAGGGCACGGAACATGATCTCGGTACGCCCCGGCGTCTTGCGCTCCCACTCCAGCAGCATCTCCTTGACCACCTTGCGCTGCAGGTTTTCCTGGGAGCCGCAGAGGTTGCAGGGAATGATGGGGAATTCGCGCAAGAGCGCGTAGGCCTCGATGTCCTTTTCGTTGCAATAGGCCAGCGGGCGGATCACCACGTTGCGGCCGTCATCGGCCCGCAGCTTGGGGGGCATGGCCTTGAGCGTGCCGCCATGGAACAAATTGAGGAAGAAGGTTTCTACCATGTCGTCGCGATGATGGCCCAGCGCCATCTTGGTCGCACCGATCTCGTCGGCGAAGGTGTAGAGGATGCCCCGCCGCAGGCGCGAGCACAGCGAACAGGTGGTCTTGCCCTCGGGGATCTTTTCCTTCACCACGGAATAGGTATCACGTTCCAGAATGTGGTACTCGACTCCCAGTTCCTTCAGGTACTGAGGTAAAACGTGCTCAGGAAAGCCCGGCTGCTTCTGGTCGAGGTTGACCGCCACGATCTCGAAGCGAATCGGCGCGACCTTCTGCAGATAGAGCAGCATGTCGAGCAGGGTGTAGCTGTCCTTGCCACCGGACAGGCAGACCATGACCTTGTCGCCGTCCTCAATCATGTTGTAGTCGGCGATGGCTTCGCCGGTAAGACGGCGCAGGCGTTTCTGCAGCTTGTTCTGGTTGACCGAAAGGGTGCCCATGGATGAATCCGCGAAAGGAAAAAACGAAAGGCCGGCATTTTACGCGCAAAGCGTCCGCCGCCCTACCCCGAACGTCAGTCCGCAGCGACCGGCAGCCATGAGCGAGACCCAGGCGCTCATGACGGCGCTCCATCAGGAACTGCTCCGGGCCAAGTCCGGCCTGTCGGAGTACGAGTTGCTGCAGGCCTTGCGCCGGGCGGGGTCGCCCCTGGTGCCCCCGCGCCCGGTGACCGACAACTACGAACTCTTCCGCCTGCACTTTCGCGTCTTCAACGCGCTCTACCGCCTGCGTGACCAACTGCGCGCCGAACAGCGCGCCGAACTCATCATCAGCGCCCTGCGCATCGAACTGCGGCCCTACCTGCGCGCCCGTGCCGGGCTGGTGGTGGCCGATCCGTTGCGCGCCTACTACCTGGATCTCACCCAGCTCGAAACCACCACCCCGGAAGACGTGGCCGATCTGCTCAATCACTTCTGGGCGCTGGTCAATGGCGAGTCGGAACTGCTGGAAGCCCTGCGCCTGCTAGGCCTGGATCGCTCGGCCGACTACGGCCAGATCCGCCGCCGCTATCGCCAGCTCGCCAGCCGTCATCATCCCGATCACGGCGGCAGCACCGGCCGGCTACAAGCCATCAACGCGGCCATGGATACGCTACGGCGGCACTACGGTCACCAGCCGACCGCGGACGCTAGGGCGCAGGCACGAGCTTCGGCATAATTGCCCGGTTCCCCAGAGGTTGCCCATGCCTGAACCACTCAAAGACCGGGTCGAAGACTGCTATCGCCAGGCCGAGGCCTTCTTCAAACGCCGCTTTCCTCGTCCCGACGTCAGCCTGGCCTTGCGTGGCCAGCGCGCAGGCGTTGCCCATCTCACCGAGAATTGGCTGAGATTCAACAAGCAGCTCTATCAGGAAAATACCGTCCACTTTCTCGAACAGACCGTCGCTCACGAGGTGGCGCATCTGGTGGCGCATCAGTTGTTCGGTGGCCGTATCAGGCCCCATGGCGAGCAGTGGCAGCTGATCATGCGGGGCGTCTATGGCTTGCCGCCGGATCGCTGCCATACCTATGAGCTGCCACAGCGCGCCCGAACGCTCTATCTATATCGCTGCAATTGCCCGGATGGTCGCTTCGAGTTCACCGCCCAGCGGCACGCCCTGGTACGCAAGGGACGGCGCTATCTGTGCCGACGCTGCCATGGACCGCTGGCCTTCACCGACGAAGTGATCAGCGGCTGAGCCTGCCAGACCCGTTCCGGGTACCGGCAGGCAGGGAAAGCACTCAGCCCTGGGCGAAGACTTCGTCGAACAGGTTGTGCATCGCCAGGAAGGCGCGCTTGGCCACAACCGGGTGGTACTGCTGCTTGCCCGGATTATTGGCTTCGGGATCGGTGAAGGAATGCACCGCGCCGCCATAGCTCAGCAACTGCCAATCCACCTGGGCGGCATCCATTTCCTGGCGGAAGCCAGCGAGCTGCTCGTCAGGCACCATGGGATCGGCGGCGCCGTGCAGCACCAGCACCGGACCGGTGATACGCGCCGCATCGGCCGGGTTGGGCGTATCCAGATTGGCGTGGAAGGTCACCACGGCGCTCAGCGGGGCCCCGTCGCGCGCCAGTTCCAGAGCCGCGCAGCCGCCAAAACAGAAGCCGATAGCAGCGATCTGGTGGACGTCCACCGCCGCCGTCTCGGCCTGGGCGACCAGGGCCGCATAGGCTGCCTGCATGCGCTGGCGCAGCAGGGCGCGATCGCCGCGGATCGGCGTCATGGCCGCCAGGGCCTCGTCGGCGTTCTGCGGACGCACATTGCGACCGTAGAAATCCACTACCAGGTAAGCCAGGCCGTCGGCCTCGGCCAGCGCCTTGGCCTGCTCGACGGCGCCATGGGACACCCCCATCCAGTTGGGTGCAAACAATACGCCCGGACGGGTCGGATTACCGCTGGTGGCGTACACCAGCTGGCTCTCGAACGGTTCACCATCGATTTCGTAGGCAACGGGTTTTACAGTGACATCGACCATGGGGTCCTCCAAAGGGTGGATAGAAAGAAGCCCGCCGAGGCGGGCTTCTCTATCTTTAAGCGGACAATTCCACCAGCAGTTTGTTTAACCGGCGGACATAGGCGGCGGGATCCTTGAGGCTATCGCCCGCGGCCAGTGCAGCCTGATCGAACAGGATGTGCGACAGGTCGGCGAAGCGGTCCTCATCGGGCTCGCCATCGAGTTTCTCGATCAGCGGGTGCTGCGGATTGATCTCGAAGATCGGCTTGGAGTCCGGCGCCTTCTGGCCGCTGGCTTCCAGGATCCGGCGCATCTGCAGACCCAGGTCCTGCTCACCGATGGCCAGGATCGCCGGCGAATCGGTCAGACGATGGGAAACGCGGACTTCGCTGACCTGGGCGTCCAGGGCCTGCTTGAGGCGCTCGACCAGGCCTTCCTTGGTTTTGGCGACCTCTTCCTGGGCCTGCTTGTCTTCTTCGCTGTCCAGCTTGCCGAGGTCGAGATCGCCACGAGCGACGTCAACGAAGTGCTTGCCGTCGAATTCGGTGAGGTAGCTCATCAGCCACTCGTCGATGCGATCGGTCAGCAGCAGCACCTCGACACCCTTCTTGCGGAAGACTTCCAGGTGCGGGCTGTTCTTGATCTGGGCATGGCTCTCGCCAGTCAGGTAGTAGATCTTGTCCTGACCTTCCTTCATGCGGCCGATGTAGTCAGCCAGGGACACGTTCTGAGCGTCGTCGCCGTTGTGGGTCGAGGCGAAGCGCAGCAGACCGGCGATCTTCTCGCGGTTGGCGAAGTCTTCCGCCGGACCTTCCTTGAGCACCTGACCGAAGTGGCCCCAGAACGACTGGTACTTTTCCGGTTCGCTCTTGGCCAGCTTCTCCAGCATGTCCAGCACGCGCTTGGTCAGCGCCGACTTCATGGAGTCGATCACCGGATCCTTCTGCAGGATCTCGCGGGAGACGTTCAGCGACAGGTCGTTGGAATCCACCACACCCTTGATGAATCTCAGGTACAGCGGCAGGAACTGGTCGGCCTGGTCCATGATGAAGACGCGCTGCACATAGAGCTTGAGGCCCTTGGGTGCTTCGCGCTGATACAGATCGAAGGGCGCACGGGCCGGCACGTACAGCAGCGAGGTGTATTCGAGCTTGCCCTCGACCTTGTTGTGGCTCCAGGTCAGCGGATTCTCGAAGTCATGGCCGACGTGCTTGTAGAACTCCTGGTAGTCCTCGTCCTTGAGTTCGGTACGCGGACGGGTCCAGAGCGCGCTGGCACGGTTGACGGTTTCCCACTCGGCGGCGGTCGGCTGCTCGTCCTCGCCACCCTGCTGCTCCTTGGGCAGCTCGATGGGCAGGCCGATGTGGTCGGAGTACTTCTTGACCACGTTGCGCAGGCGCCAGCCATCGGCGAATTCGGTTTCCTCAGGCTTGAGGTGCAGCACGATGCGGGTACCGCGCTCGGGCTTGTCGATGTTCGCGACCTCGAACTCCCCTTCCCCCTTCGACGACCAGTGCACGCCTTCGGCGGCAGGCTGGCCGGCACGGCGGGTATAGACATCCACCTGGTCGGCGACGATGAAGGCCGAGTAGAAGCCCACGCCGAATTGACCGATGAGGTTGGAATCCTTCTTCTGGTCACCGCTGAGGTTCTTCAGGAAGTCGGCGGTGCCGGACTTCGCGATGGTGCCGAGGTGGGCGATCACCTCTTCGCGGCTCATGCCGATGCCGTTGTCTTCGAGGGTGACCGTGCCGGCCTCCTTGTCGAAGCTCAGGCGAATCTTCAGCGTATCCCCGCCTTCGAGCAGTTCGGGCTTGGACAAGGCCTCGAATCTGAGCTTGTCGGCCGCGTCGGAGGCGTTAGAAATCAATTCGCGCAGGAAGATTTCCTTGTTGGAATACAGCGAGTGAATCATCAGGTGAAGCAGCTGCTTCACTTCGGTCTGGAAGCCTAGGGTTTCCTTTTGAGTCTCCACACTCATGCTACGAACTCCGCTATCGATAGGTACGCACCAGATGCCTGGCGATGTCGCCGAGATGGGGGCGCCCGGAGACATTTCAACCTTGGCGCGCTCGGTTCGCGATGCAGGTAGGAATTTGCGCGATGCTCGAGCTAGACGCGGAACTTAACTTTTAACGGTGCGCTCGAACGGCTGTCGTGTAGTTCATAAGGAGAAAACACATGAAAAAGCCCTTCGCCATCGCCCTGCTCTTCACTGCCGCCTTCGGCCTCGCTGCCTGTGACAAGCCTTCCGAAAACAAGGCTCAGGATGCTGCCAAGACCGAACAGAAAGCTCAGGAAAACCTGAACAAAGCCGCCGAGCAGAGCAACAAGGCTGCCGAGCAGCGTAACGAAGCTGCCAACGAGGCCGCCAAGGAGCAATCCAAAGGCGAAGCCACCTCGGTCAGCCCGGCTACCGGTACCGCCAACGGCAACGCGCCGGCTACCCAGCCCAAGCCGTAAGCTGTCTGGATACGAAAAAAGCCCGCTTATGCGGGCTTTTTTGTGGGCGGCTGATTCAGGAGCGCGAGGGATCCGGCTCGGCCTCGTCCGCTTGGACGCGTTCGCCAGGCCGCAGGCTTTCCAGCGTCAGGGCGACCAGGCCCACCACCACGGCCGGCAACAGCCAGCCCAGCCCCGAGTCGGCCAGCGGCAGCCACTGTACGGCACCGCTCAGATAGGGCACCGTCAGGTGCGCCGCCTGCAGGCCGTCGAGGATGCCGAAGGCCAGGGCGACCAGCAGCACCGGGCCGAGAATGCGTCCGGGCGCCGCCCAGCGGGCGGTGAAGAAGCTCAGCACCACCAGCGCGATGCAGGGCGGATAGATGGCGGTCAGGATGGGCACCGAAATCTGGATCAGCTGGGTCAGCCCCAGGTTGGACACCAGCAGCGAGAAGGCCGCCAGCAGAACCACCAGGCTGCGATAGCTGAAGGGCAGGAATTCACTGAAGAATTCCGCGCAAGCGCAGGTCAGGCCCACCGCCGTGACCAGACAGGCCAGGGTAATCAGCACCGCGAGAAAGTCGCTGCCGACACTGCCGAAGGTGTGCTGCACATAGGCATGCAGGACCTCGGCGCCATTGCTGGCGTGGGGCACCAGCGACCCGCTGCCAGCGCCGAGCTGGAACAGGCTCAGGTAGACCAGCACCAGCCCTGCCCCGGCGATCAGGCCGGCGATGATGGTATAGCGCGTCAGCAATTGCGGCGCCGTCACGCCCCGGGCGCGAATGGCGTTGACGATGACGATACCGAACACCAGGGCGCCCAGGGTATCCATGGTCAGGTAGCCGTTGACGAAGCCCTGGGACAGCGCCCGCGAAGCATAGTCCGGCGCTGCCGTGGCAGGACCGCCGGCCGGCCAGAACAGCGCCGCACCACCCAGCACTGCCAGCGCCAGGATCTTCAGCGGACCAAGAAAGCGTCCCACGGTGTCGAGCAGGCGTCCCGGATAGAGCGAGACCACCAGCACCACTAGGAAGTAGGCCAGGCTGTAGAGAAACAGCGGTATGGGTCCGTTGCCCAGCAGCGGCGCGACGCCGACCTCGAAGGACACCGTGGCGGTGCGCGGCGTAGCGAACAGCGGCCCCACCGACAGGTAGCAGACGATGGCCAGGGTGCGGGCGGCCGTCTGGCCGAGCGGCTTGCTCAGGGCATCCATGCCACCGCCGACCCGCGCCAGGGCGATCAGCGTCAGCACCGGCAGGCCGACGGCGGTCAGCAGGAAGCCCAGGGCGGCGCTCCAGACGTGCTCGCCCGCCTGCAGACCGACGATCGGGGGAAAGATGATGTTGCCCGCGCCGACGAACAACGCGAACGTCATGAATCCAAGGGCCAGGACATCCCGGCTTTGCAAAGCTTTCATGGAAGGCAGTACCAGCAATGAGGAAAACGAGGCAGCCCGCCCTCATGGGAGCAGGTCTTGGCGGGGCCACGGCGTGGCCGTTGGAGCGGAAGGTTGCCATCCTAACGAATTACCGGCGAAAAGGCAGCCGGCAGCTGATGAGGCGTAATGAACGCGCCCATGAAAAAGGCCGCCCGGAGGCGGCCTTTTCTACAGTCAGTCAGGCTCAGGCCTGCTTGACTTCCCAACCGGTCAGCTCGGCCAAGGCCTTGCCGATGTCGGCCAGGGACCGCACGGTCTTCACACCGGCGTCCTGCAGGGCGGCGAACTTCTCGTCCGCAGTGCCCTTGCCACCGGAGATGATGGCGCCAGCGTGGCCCATGCGCTTGCCGGGCGGAGCGGTGACGCCGGCGATGTAGGACACCACCGGCTTGGTCACGTTGGCCTTGATGTAGGCCGCGGCTTCTTCTTCAGCGCTGCCGCCGATCTCGCCGATCATCACGATGGCTTCGGTCTGCGGATCTTCCTGGAATAGCTTCAGGATATCGATGAAGTTCGAACCCGGGATGGGATCGCCGCCGATGCCCACGCAGGTGGACTGGCCGAAGCCGGCGTCGGTGGTCTGCTTCACGGCTTCATAGGTCAGGGTGCCGGAACGCGACACGATACCGACCTTGCCCGGCAGGTGAATGTGACCGGGCATGATGCCGATCTTGCACTCGCCGGGGGTGATGACGCCGGGGCAGTTCGGGCCGATCAGGCGCACGCCCAGTTCGTCGCACTTCACCTTGGCATCCAGCATGTCGAGGGTGGGGATACCCTCGGTGATGCAGACGATCAGCTTGATACCGCCGAAGGCCGCTTCCAGGATGGAGTCCTTGCAGAAGGGAGCCGGCACGTAGATCACCGAAGCATCGGCGCCAGTGGCTTCCACCGCCTCGCGCACGGTGTTGAACACCGGCAGACCGAGGTGGGTGGAACCGCCCTTGCCGGGGGTCACGCCGCCAACCATCTGGGTGCCGTAGGCGATGGCCTGTTCGGAGTGGAAGGTACCCTGGCTACCGGTGAAGCCCTGGCAGATGACCTTGGTGTCTTTGTTGATCAGGACGCTCATTACTTACCCTCCGCGGCCTTGACGACCTGCTGGGCAGCGTCGGTCAGGCTGGTTGCCGCGATGATGTTCAGGCCGCTTTCGGCCAGGACCTTGGCACCGAGTTCGGCGTTGTTGCCTTCCAGGCGAACCACGACCGGCACCTTCACGCCAACTTCTTTAACGGCACCGATGATGCCTTCGGCGATCATGTCGCAGCGCACGATGCCGCCGAAGATGTTGACCAGAACGGCCTTCACGTTGCTGTCGGACAGGATGATCTTGAAGGCTTCGGTCACGCGCTCTTTGGTCGCGCCGCCGCCCACGTCCAGGAAGTTGGCCGGCTTGCCGCCGTGCAGGTTGACGATGTCCATGGTACCCATGGCCAGACCGGCACCGTTGACCATGCAGCCGATGCTGCCTTCCAGGGCCACGTAGTTCAGTTCCCACTTCTGCGCATGGGCTTCACGGGCGTCGTCCTGCGACGGGTCGTGGAAGGCACGCAGCTTGGGCTGACGGTAGATGGCGTTGCTGTCGATGTTGATCTTGGCATCCAGGCAGTGCAGGTTGCCATCCTTCTTGATCACCAGCGGGTTCACTTCCAGCAGCGCCAGGTCGTAGTCCTGGAACAGCTTGGCCAGACCGACGAAGATCTGGGTGAACTGCTTGATCTGGTCACCTTTCAGGCCCAGCTGGAACGCCAGGTCGCGACCCTGGTAGGGCTGAGCGCCCACCAGCGGATCGATGGTGGCCTTCAGAATCTTTTCCGGAGTGTCGTGAGCGACCTTCTCGATGTCCACGCCACCTTCGGTGGACGCCATGAACACGATACGGCGGCTGGAACGATCGACCACGGCGCCCAGATAGAGCTCCTGATCGATGTCGGTGCAGGATTCAACCAGGATCTTGGTGACCGGCTGACCGTTGGCGTCGGTCTGGTAGGTCACCAGACGCTGGCCCAGCCACTTGGCGGCGAATTCCTTGGCTTCTTCCTTGCTCTTGACCAGCTTCACACCACCGGCCTTACCACGGCCACCGGCGTGTACCTGGGCCTTGACGACCCACTCGTCGCCGCCGATACGGCCGCAAGCCTCGTAGGCCTCCTGGGGGGTGTCGACAGCGTAGCCTTTGGAAACGGGCAGGCCGTATTCAGCGAACAGCTGCTTACCCTGATACTCGTGGAGATTCATGCTTGTCTACCGTCTTCGTTGGGTATTGCGCATTCGACGCTGTGCGTTCTCCGAGCCGTCCTCCGGACGGTCGCGGGCACCGCGCCACCTGTGACCCCTGCCCTAGTGGGGTGTCTCACACCCCACTCACAAGAGTCCGAGGCGCCTTCCTGCGGTGGAGCCCTGAGGCTCCACGGCGGTCGGCGACCCCGTGGTTCCGTAAATCTCTTACCGCTTCTTGCGATTCACTGCGTGGATCGCATGACCGTTCACCGCCAGGGCCGCTTCGTGCAGCGCCTCGGACAACGTCGGGTGCGAGAACACCATCATGCCCAGGTCTTCGGCGCTGGTGCCGAATTCCATGGCGATGGCGCCTTGCTGCACCAGCTCCGCCGCGCTCGGGCCGACCACATGGACGCCCAGGACGCGATCGGTCTTGGCATCGGCCACGACCTTGACGAAACCGGCGGTGTCATTGGCCGCCAGGGCACGACCGCTGACCGCGAAGGGGAAGGTGCCGACATTGACTTCGACGCCTTCGGCCTTCAGGGCCTGCTCGGTCTTGCCGACCCACGCGATTTCCGGGTGGGTGTAGATCACCGAGGGGACCAGATCATAGTTCATCTGGGCCTTGTGACCAGCGATGCGCTCGGCGACCATCACGCCCTCTTCCGAGGCCTTGTGGGCCAGCATCAGACCGCGCACGCAGTCGCCGATGGCGAACACGCCCGGCACGCTGGTGGCGCAGTGGTCGTCGACGTAGATGTAGCCACGCTCGTCGCTTTCCACGCCGCTGTCGGACGCCAGCAGGTCGGTGGTCACCGGACGACGGCCCACGGCAACGATCAGGCGATCGAAGGTGATCTGCTTTTCTTCACCGGCTTCGGTGTAGTTGACGGTGACTTCTTCGCCATTGACCTGCGAGCCGGTCACACGAGCACCCATCCGGATGTTCAGACCCTGCTTGGAGAGGATCTTGTAGGCTTCCTTGGACACCTGCTCATCGGCGGCGACCAGGAACTTGTCCAGGGCCTCCAGCACGGTGACTTCGGCACCCAGGCGGGCCCAGACCGAACCCAGCTCCAGGCCGATGACGCCGGCACCGATCACGCCCAGACGCTTGGGCACGCTCTGGAATTCCAGGGCGCCAGTGGAATCGACGATGACCTTCTGGTCCACCGGAGCCGGCGGGATGTCGATGGGACGCGAGCCGGACGCCAGGATGACGTTTTCGGCCTCGACGACCTGGACGTTGCCGTCCAGACCGGTGACTTCGACCTTCTTGCCCGACAGCAGCTTGCCGTTGCCTTCCAGCAGGGTCACGCCGTTGGCCTTGAACAGGGTGGCCACGCCGCCAGTGAGGTTCTTCACGATCTGGTCCTTGCGGCCGATCATGGTGGGCACGTCGATGGTGACGTTCGGCGCGTCGATGCCGTGAACCTTAAAGCCCTCGTGGGCCTCGTGGTACTTGTAGGAGCTGTCCAGCAGCGCCTTGGAGGGAATGCAACCCACGTTCAGGCAGGTGCCGCCCAGGGCGACCTTGCCTTCCTTGCCCTTGTAGCGCTCGACACAGGCCGTCTTCAGGCCAAGCTGCGCGGCGCGGATGGCGGCCACGTAGCCACCAGGGCCGGCGCCGATCACCACTACGTCGAATTTGTCGCTCATACACTAATCCCCTTGGAGCAGCTTCAGGCAGGAAAACTTGAAGCGGTGCGTGGCCCCTGCCCCGCACCGCGAGAGCCGGATCAGATGTCCAGCAGCAGACGAGCCGGGTCTTCCAGCAGGTCCTTCATGGTGACCAGGAAGGTCACGGCTTCCTTGCCATCGATCAGGCGATGGTCGTAGGACAGCGCAAGATACATCATCGGCAGGATCACCACCTGGCCGTTCACCGCCATCGGACGTTCCTGGATCTTGTGCATGCCCAGGATCGCGGTCTGCGGCGGGTTGACGATGGGAGTGGACAGCAGCGAACCGAAGACACCACCGTTGGAGATGGTGAAGGTACCACCCTGCATGTCTTCCATGGTCAGCTTGCCGGCCTTGGCCTTCTTGCCGAAGTCGGCGATGGTGCCTTCCACTTCCGCCAGGCTCATGAACTCGGCGTTGCGCAGCACCGGCACCACCAGGCCACGGTCGCTGGACACGGCCACGCCGATGTCCTGGTAGCCGTGGTAGACAATGTCGTTGCCGTCGATGGAGGCATTGACGCCCGGCTGACGCTTGAGCGCCTCGGTGGCGGCCTTGACGAAGAAGGACATGAAGCCCAGGCGCACGCCGTTGTGCTTCTTCTCGAACATGTCCTTGTACTTGGAGCGCAGGTCCATGATCGGCTTCATGTTGACCTCGTTGAAGGTCGTCAGCATGGCCATGCTGGACTGGGCTTCAACCAGGCGCTCGGCGACCTTGGCGCGCAGGCGGGTCATGGGCACGCGCTTCTCGGTGCGGTCGCCAGCGGCGGTCACCACCGGAGCGGCGGCGGCAGCGGGCTTGGCAGCCGGAGCGGCAGCGCCGGACTTCTTGGCTTCGACAGCGGCGACGGCGTCTTCCTTGGTGATGCGACCACCCTTGCCGGTGCCGACCAGGGTAGCCGGGTCGATGCCGTTCTCTTCGGCGATCTTGCGCGCGGCGGGCGCCAGGATCGGATCCTCTTCACCACCGGCGGCCGGTGCGGCGGCCGGAGCACTGGCGGCAGCCGGCTGGGCAGCCGGAGCGGCGGCGGCAGTGGCGCCCTCCTCCACGCGAGCGATGACTTCTTCGCTCAGCACGGTATCGCCTTCGTTCTTCAGGATTTCGGCCAGGACGCCATCGGCCGGTGCCACGACTTCCAGCACGACCTTGTCGGTTTCGATGTCGACCAGCAGTTCGTCACGCTTGACCGCTTCGCCGGGCTTCTTGTGCCAGGTGGCGACGGTGCCGTCAGCGACCGATTCCGGGAAGGTAGGGGCTTTGATCTCGATAGCCATTCTATGAATTTCCTTAGTGATCTCTAGTAGTCGCGTGGCGAATCAAACGGAGAAAGCATCGTGCAGCAGTTTTTCCTGCTGCTCGGCGTGCATGGAGGCATAGCCGCAGGCCGGCGCGGCGGACGCATCGCGACCGGCGTATTCCAGACCCAGGCCCTGCTTGTAACCGGACACGGCGCGGCGCATGTGATGCTGGCTGCAGTACCAGGCGCCCTGGTTCATCGGCTCTTCCTGGCACCAGACCACGCGCTCGAGGTTCGGATAGCCGGCCAGTACGTCGGCCAGATCGTCTTCCGGGAACGGGTAGAGCTGCTCCAGACGCACGATGGCGATGTCCTGGCGATTCTCGCTGCGGCGCTTTTCCAGCAGGTCGTAGTAGACCTTGCCGCTGCACAGCACCAGGCGCTTCACCTGCTGGGCATCGATCTGATCCAGTTCGTTGATCACGGTCTGGAAGGAGCCATGGGCCAGGTCTTCCAGGGTCGAGATGGCCAGCTTGTGGCGCAGCAGCGACTTGGGCGTGAGCACCACCAGCGGCTTGCGCAGCGGGCGGATCACCTGGCGACGCAACAGATGGTAGATCTGCGCCGGCGTGGTGGGTACACAGACCTGGATGTTCTGCTCGGCGCACAGTTGTAGATAACGCTCCAGGCGTGCCGAGGAGTGCTCCGGGCCCTGGCCTTCGTAGCCATGGGGCAACAGCATGGTCAGGCCGCAGAGACGACCCCACTTGATCTCGCCGCTGGTGATGAACTGGTCGATGACGACCTGGGCACCGTTGGCGAAGTCACCGAACTGGGCTTCCCAGACCACCAGCGCATTGGGCGTGGTGGTGGCGTAGCCGTATTCGAAGCCCAGTACCGCTTCCTCGGACAGGAAGGAGTCGTAGATCTCGAACGACGGCTGATTCTCGGCCAGGTGCTGCAGGGGCACGTAGGGTACGGCGTCCTTCTGGTTGTGCAGCACCGCGTGACGGTGCGAGAAGGTGCCACGGCCGACATCCTGACCGGTGATGCGAATCGGATGGCCTTCGTGCAACAGGGTGGCGTAGGCCATGGTCTCGGCGAAGCCCCAGTTCAGGGGCAGACCGCCGGCGGTCATCTTCTGGCGATCCTCGAGGATCTTGCCGACCTGACGCTGGACCACGACGCCTTCCGGAACCTGCAGCAGCTTGTTGGCCAGGTCCTGCAGGGTCTTGAGGTCGAAGCCGGTGTCGTGCCGGGCGGTCCAGGCATGGCCGAGGTAGGGTTTCCAGTCGACGAACAGGTCGCGATTGGGCTCCTTGACCAGGCTGGCCACGACGTGACGGCCCTCGTCGAGGGCGCCGCGATAGGCTTCGAACTGTGCCTGGACCTGCTCGGCAGTGACGACGCCGGCCTGGGTCAGGGCATCCGCATAGAGATCGCGGGTGGTGCGCTGCTTGGCGATCTGCTGGTACATCAACGGCTGGGTGCCGCTCGGCTCGTCGGCCTCGTTGTGGCCGCGACGGCGGTAGCACACCAGGTCGATGACGATGTCCCGCTTGAACTGCATGCGGTAGTCGACCGCCAGCTGGGTGACGAACAGCACCGCCTCGGGATCGTCGCCGTTCACATGGAAGATCGGCGCCTGGATCATCTTGGCGACGTCGGTGGCGTACTCGGTGGAGCGCGCGTCCTCCTGGCGGTTGGTGGTGAAGCCCACCTGGTTGTTGATCACCAGGTGCAGGGTGCCGCCGGTCTTGTAGGCCCGGGTCTGCGACATCTGGAAGGTTTCCATGACCACGCCCTGGCCGGCGAAGGCGGCGTCGCCGTGGATGGCCACGGGCACGACCTTGTCACCGGAGCGATCGCCGCGGCGATCCTGGCGCGCGCGTACCGAACCTTCCACCACCGGAGAGACGATCTCCAGGTGCGAGGGATTGAACGCCAGCGCCAGGTGGACTTCGCCGCCCTGGGTCATGACGTTGGAGGAGAAGCCCTGGTGATACTTGACGTCACCGGAGCCCAGCTCGACCAGCTTCTTGCCTTCGAACTCGTCGAACAGGTCGCGCGGGTTCTTGCCCAGGGTATTGACCAGCACGTTCAGGCGGCCACGGTGGGCCATGCCGATCACCAGTTCCTTGACCCCATAGGAGCCGGAACGCTGGATGATCTCGTCGATCAGCGGAATCAGGCTCTCGCCGCCTTCCAGGCCGAATCTCTTGGTGCCCGGGTATTTGGTGCCCAGGTACTTCTCCAGACCCTCGGCGGCGGTCAGGCGCTCCAGCAGATGGGTACGGACTTCCGGCGAATACTGCGGGCGGCCACGGACGCTTTCCAGGCGCTGCAGGAACCAGCGGCGCTCCTCGGAATCGACGATGTGCATGAACTCCGCACCGACCGTGCGGCAATATGTCTCTTGCAGCGCATCCCTGATTTCGCGGAGAGTTGCTTCCTCTTTGCCGATGAACAATTCACCGGTACGGAAGGTGGTATCCAGATCGGCGTCGGTCAACCCATAGTGGTTGAGCAGCAGATCGGCAGGCGGCTGACGCTGCCACAGACCCAAGGGGTCGAGTTGGGCAGCCTGATGACCCTGCAGACGGTACGCCTGGATCAGACGCAGGACTTCGACCTGCTTCTTCTCGTGTTCGGAACTGACGGTACCGGCCGAGACCGGCTGAGCTCGCCGCTGATTCTTGCCCAGCAGCACGAAATGGTCGCGGATCGCAGAATGCGCGACGTCCGGCGAATTGCCAGTGACTGCGGGAAGCTTCTGGAAGTAGGTGCGCCATTCTTCCGGCACAGCGTTGGCATCGTGCAGAAACAGCTCATAGAGCTCTTCCACATAGGCAGCATTACTGCCGGACAGGTGAGCGCTGTCCCACAGTTGCTGCATCTGACTTTCGTGCATCTAGTTCACCCCTTCGGCAGAGATAGCATCAGCCGATGACCAGCCTCGACGCGAGACCTGGCCTCACTACGACTGCGCCAATGCCCGGATGCGGTTCCGGGTATCCCTGAATGGACATTGGTTGAATCAAGCTATCAAGGTCGCTAACGAACCCGCCCGGCACAACTGGCCGGGCGGGACGTGGATCAGGTACCGCTCTGCAGCAGCATCGCCCGTACATGGCCAATGGCCTTGGTCGGGTTCAGCCCCTTGGGACAGACCGCCACGCAGTTCATGATCGAACGGCAGCGGAACACGCTGAACGGATCGTCCATGGCGGCCAGACGCTCCTGGGTCTTGGTGTCGCGACTGTCGGCCAGGAAGCGATAGGCCTGCAGCAGCGCAGCGGGGCCGAGGAACTTGTCGGGATTCCACCAGAAGGACGGGCAGGACGTCGAGCAGCAGGCGCACAGAATGCACTCGTACAGACCATCGATCTTCTCGCGGTCTTCCGGGCTCTGCAGGCGCTCGATGGCCGGTGCCGGGGTCTCGTTCTGCAGGAACGGCTTCACCTTCTCGTACTGCTTGTAGAAGATGCTCATGTCGACGACCAGGTCACGAATGACCGGCAGGCCAGGCAGCGGACGCACGACCAGCTTGCCGTTCTTGACCACCGCCGACAACGGCGTGATGCATGCCAGGCCGTTCTTGCCGTTGATGTTCATACCGTCGGAGCCGCACACGCCTTCGCGGCAGGAACGACGGTAGGAGAAGCCTTCATCCTGCTCTTTGATCAGAGCCAGGACGTCCAGCACCATGAGGTCCTTCCCACCGGTATCGACCTGGAACTCCTGCATGGACGGCAGGCCGTCCTGATCCGGGTTGTAACGATAAACGCTGACTTTCAACATGGTGGTCACCTTTAGTAAGTCCGAACCTTGGGTTCGAACATCGGTACGGTCTTGGGCGCGAAGTTGACGTCACGCTTACTGACCCGCTTTTCACCGGGGAAATAGAGGGTGTGGCACAGCCAGTTCTCGTCGTCGCGCTCTTCGAAGTCTTCACGGGCGTGAGCACCACGGGACTCTTTGCGGTTCTCGGCGGCGATGGCGGTTGCTTCGGCCACTTCGAGCAGGTTCTGCAACTCGAGCGCTTCGATACGGGCGGTGTTGAAGCCCTGACTCTTGTCGTTGATCTTGACCTTGGCGATGCGCTCGCGCAGGTCGGCCAGCTCGGCGATGCCCTTCTGCATGTACTCGCCGGTGCGGAACACCCCGAAGTAGTTCTGCATGCAGGTCTGCAGTTGCTTGCGCAGGGTGGCGACGTCGTCACCGGTGGTGCGCTCGTTGACACCGGACAGGCGCTGCAGCGAGGCTTCCAGATCGCTTTCCGAGGCACCGCGGTGCTCGATACCTTCCTTGAGCGCCTTCTCCAGGTGCAGACCAGCAGCACGCCCGAAGACCACCAGGTCCAGCAGCGAGTTGCCACCCAGACGGTTGGCCCCGTGCACGGACACGCAGGCCACTTCGCCTACGGCGAACAGGCCTTCGATGATCTTGTCGTTGCCGTTGGCGTCCTGGGTGATGGCCTGGCCATGAATGTTGGTGGCGATGCCGCCCATCATATAGTGGCAGGTGGGGATCACGGGCACCGGTGCGACGACCGGATCGACATGAGCGAAGGTCTTGGACAGTTCGCAGATACCGGGCAGACGGCTGTGCAGCACGTCTTCACCCAGGTGATCCAGCTTCAGCAGCACGTGATCGCCATCCGGACCGCAACCGTTGCCGGCCAGCACTTCCTTAACCATGGAACGGGCGACCACGTCGCGACCGGCCAGGTCCTTGGCGTTGGGCGCATAGCGCTCCATGAAGCGCTCGCCATGCTTGTTGATCAGGTAGCCACCCTCACCGCGGCAACCCTCGGTGACCAGTACCCCGGCGCCGGCGATGCCAGTGGGGTGGAACTGCCACATCTCGATGTCCTGCACCGGCACGCCGGCGCGCAGCGCCATGCCGACGCCGTCACCGGTGTTGATCAGGGCGTTGGTGGTGGAGGCATAGATACGGCCCGCACCGCCGGTGGCCAGCACGGTGGCCTTGGCCTTGACGTAGACGGTCTCGCCGGTTTCGATGGCGATGGCGATGACGCCGACCACGACACCATCCTGGTTCTTGACCAGATCCACGGCGTACCACTCGTTGAGGAAGACCGTGTTGTTCTTCAGGTTGCCCTGATAGAGGGTGTGCAGCAGAGCGTGACCGGTACGGTCGGCCGCGGCGCAGGTACGTGCGGCCTGGCCACCCTTGCCGTAGTCCTTGGACTGACCGCCGAAGGGACGCTGATAGATGCGGCCCTGCTCGGTACGGGAAAACGGCAGCCCCATGTGCTCGAGTTCGAAGACCGCTTCTGGGCCCACGGAACACATGTACTCGATGGCGTCCTGGTCACCGATATAGTCCGACCCCTTGACGGTGTCGTACATGTGCCAGCGCCAGTCGTCGTTCGGGTCGGCCGAAGCGATGGCGCAGGTGATGCCGCCCTGAGCGGACACGGTATGGGAGCGAGTCGGGAAAACCTTGGTGATCACCGCGGTCTTGTGGCCGGACTGGGCCAGTTGCAGGGCGGCGCGCATACCGGCGCCGCCGCCACCTACGATGATGGCATCAAACGAAATATGACGAATTGTGGACATAGATCAAACACCCCAGAAGATCTGCACGCCCCAGACGAAGAACGCGAACATCGCGAACCCGCATACCGCCTGGAAGAGAAAACGCACGGCGGTAGCACCCTTGCCGATTGCCATGGTGGTCAGGTAGTCGGTGGAGATGGTCCACATACCAACCCAGGCATGAACGCAGATGGACACCAGCGCCAACAGGCTGAAGATGCGCATCAGGGTGTGGGAGAACAGGCCGTGCCATTGCTCGAAGGTGAGCCCTGGATGAAGGATCAGGAAGCCGATGAGAAAGAGGAAGTAGACCGCGAGGACGACTGCCGAGACCCGTTGAGCCATCCAGTCGTAGAGACCGGAACGCGAAAGATTGGTGACGTTGGTTACCATACCCAAACCCCTGCCAGAATGATCAGAACTGCGGAAATGACCAGCACGAGCTGCGCACCCAGCTTGCCGCCCTGCAGGGTTTCGCCGGCGCCACCATCCATGATCAGGTGCCGAATGCCGGCGACCAGGTGGTAGAGCAATGCGGACAGCAGACCCCAGATCACAAGCTTGACCAGCGGATAGGCCAGAAAAGCTTTCACTTGGCCGAAGCCTTCCGGGCTACCCAACGACAGATGCAGGCCATAGAGCATGACTGCGATGCCGAGGAAGAGGATGACGCCGGAGATACGGTGAAGAATCGAGGTATAAGCTGTGATAGGTAGTTTGATGGTCCTGAGATCTAGGTTTACAGGTCGTTTGCTATTCACGGCTTCTTTCACACTGAGGGCCCAATTACGGTCGGGCTAGTTATAGGAGATTCCACATCTGCTACACGCTTCCTGTTGAAAGCGTCTCGACCGCTCGGCATCAGCTCGCCGACCCGGCACGGTCGGGCGAGAATTATAGACAGTTAGCCTACTCATGACAAACGCGGATACCCGATCCCGACGTCGCCAGCTGATATTCAGAAGCCTGCGTGTTAATGTCTTTTCGCCGCACAATCTGCCCAGAAAGCGCCTCTAGGGTGATATTTTCGTAAATTGACTTTCAAATTTATCCCTCTATAGTGGGCGAGGCCCTGAGTGGAGGGTTTATTGATGATTTCAAAGCAAAATAAGGAGGCCTAATGGCTGACAAGAAAGCGCAGTTGATCATCTCGGGAGCGGATCCGGTTGACCTGCCCGTTATGTCCGGCACCCTCGGCCCGGACGTGATCGATGTTCGCAACCTCACCTCCACTGGTGTGTTCACCTTCGACCCGGGCTTCATGTCCACTGCCTCGTGCGAGTCCAAGATCACCTACATCGACGGTGACAAGGGCATCCTGCTGCATCGTGGCTACCCGATCGAGCAATTGGCGGAGAAATCCGACTACCTCGAGACCTGTTACCTGCTGCTCAAGGGTGAGTTGCCGAACGCGCAAGAAAAAGCGCAGTTCGTTGACACCATCAAGAACCACACCATGGTTCACGAGCAACTGAAGAACTTCTTCAACGGCTTCCGTCGCGATGCGCATCCCATGGCCATCATGTGCGGCGTGGTCGGTGCCTTGTCGGCCTTCTATCACGACTCCCTGGACATCACCGATCCGCAGCACCGCGAGATTTCGGCGATGCGCCTGATCGCCAAGATGCCGACCCTGGCCGCCATGGTGCACAAGTACTCCATGGGTCAGCCGATGATGTATCCCCGCAACAACCTGGGCTATGCGGAAAACTTCCTGCACATGATGTTCAACACCCCGTGTGAGGAAAAACCCATCAGCCCAGTGCTGGCCCGAGCCATGGATCGCATCTTCATCCTGCATGCCGACCATGAGCAGAACGCCTCCACCTCCACCGTCCGCCTGGCCGGCTCTTCGGGCGCCAACCCCTTCGCCTGTATCGCTGCCGGCATTGCCGCCCTCTGGGGTCCGGCGCACGGCGGTGCCAACGAAGCCGTGCTGAAGATGCTGGACGAGATCGGCGATGTCGCCAACATCGACAAGTTCGTGGCCAAGGCCAAGGACAAGAACGATCCGTTCAAGCTGATGGGCTTCGGCCACCGGGTCTACAAGAACTTCGATCCCCGCGCCACGGTGATGAAGCAGACCTGCGACGAAGTCCTGGCCGAGCTCGGCATCAACGATCCGCAGCTGGAGCTGGCCATGCGCCTGGAAGAACTGGCCCGCAAGGACCCCTACTTCGTCGAGCGCAACCTCTATCCGAACGTGGACTTCTACTCTGGCATCATCCTCAAGGCGATCGGTATTCCGACCAGCATGTTCACCGTGATCTTCGCCATGGCGCGGACCGTTGGCTGGATCTCGCACTGGCAGGAAATGCTGTCCGGCCCCTACAAGATCGGCCGGCCGCGCCAGCTGTACACCGGCGTTGCCCAACGTGATATCTCGGACGATCGCGGCTGATCGATCCGTAAAGAAGAACCCCGCTTCGGCGGGGTTTTTTATGCCTGCAGTGCCTGGATCTACGTCTGACGCCAAGAACGTCAGGCATGAAAAAGCCCGCACTAGGCGGGCTTTTTCACGTCTGGATCAGGCAGATTACTTGGCCTGAGCTTCGACTTCGGCTTCTACGCGACGGTTAACAGCGCGACCGGCTTCGGTAGCGTTGTCAGCAACCGGGCGGGACTCACCGTAACCAACAGCGTTCACACGGCCGCCCTGCACGCCGTACTGGTTGACCAGCACGTTACGCACGGCGTTGGCACGACGCTCGGACAGCTTCTGGTTGTAGGCGTCAGTGCCGACGGAGTCGGTGTGGCCTTCAACGGTAGTCGAGGTCTGCGGGTACTGCTGCATGAAGTCAGCCAGGTTCTTGATGTCGGCGTAGCTGTTGGGCTTGACCACGGCCTTGTCGAAATCGAACTTCACGTCCAGCTCGACGCGAACGGTTTCAGCGGCAGCCGGGCAGCCGGTAGCGTCAACGGTGACGTTGGCCGGGGTGTTCGGGCACTTGTCGACGTTGTCGCAAACGCCATCGTTGTCGGAATCGGTGCAGACGTCAGCAACGGGGGCCGGAGCCGGAGCCGGAGCGACTTCTTTCTTGGTGGAACCACCGAAGTTCAGACCAACACCAACAGCAGCGCTCCACTCGGTGTCGCCGTAGTCGATGTTGTAGTTGGCTTGTACGCCGGTACGGGCATACAGGTTCTCGGTGAAGTAGTACTTCAGGCCGGCACCCAGGTTGGCGTAGGTGGAGTGATCACGACCACCTTCGTTGATGTCGCGGTTGCTGATGGACTGGTGAGCGAAACCACCGGACACGTACGGACGCAGGCCGACGCCGGGCTGACCGAAGTGGTAGTAGGCATCCAGAGCGGCCAGGCTGCCCTTGATGTTCTTGTGGCCCAGGTCGCGGTCGCCACGAGCGTTGTGGTACTCACCGTAGGACAACGCCAGCTCAACGTCGTCGGTCAGGAAGTAGCCAACGGAACCGCCGTACAGGTCAGCGTTGGTCATGTTGCGCTGGCTGTCGGTGAACAGACGGCTGCCGAACAGCTCAGTCTCGACGGCGCCTTGACCTTGTGCCAGGGCGCTCAGCGAGGCGCTTGCCAGCAGGGAGCCGATCACGACGCCCAAGGTGCTCTTCAGTTTCATCCTTTGTATCCCCATTTTAGTGGTACTAATTCCGGCAATCTCCGGAGGCTTCGACAACAAGTTTTCGTGAAGTTCAAAAACTTACAGCTGACACATCCGGTCAGCCCTCAACTTCAGCTGCGAACTTGTCACGCAGTTTGTCGAGTGCCCGCTTGTATCGCATCTTGGTGGCGCTGAGCCCCATGTGCATGATGTCGGCTATCTCCTGGAACTCCAGCTCCGCGACGAAACGCAGCACCAGGATCTCCCGATCGACCTGCCCCACATGGACCAGCCAGCGATCCATCCCTCCCTTTTCTTCCAGCTTCGGCGCCCGTTCCTCGGAGGCTTCCTCCATCGGATCCAGACTTAATGCCTCCACCAGCCGCCGCTTGCGGCGTTCCTTGCGGTACTGAGTGATGCACTCGTTGTAGGTGATGCTGTACAGCCAGGTCTTGAATTTCGATTTCCCCTCGAAATTCTTCAAACCGTAAAGCACCTTCAGCATGATCTCCTGGCAGACATCGTCGGCATCCCGGTCGTTCCCCAGGTAACGGGCGCAGACGTTGAACAGGGTGCGCTGATAGCGGCGCATCAGTTCTTCGTAGGCTCGCGTCACGTGGAAGAGTTCACCATGCGCGCGCTGGACCAGCTCTTCATCGCTGAGCGTGGTCGGATCGTAGGCATGAGGGGCAGGCTTGTTCAAGACGGAATTGGCTACCAAAAAGTGGCGGGCATGATAGCCATCTCCGCGACGCCTGTCAGCGGCTGCGGACCTGAGCCTCCAGCAATAGACGGTTCGGAACCGAAACGATGTCGCCCTCTTCGGTCATGATGAGGGTCTTGGCAGTACCGATCTCCTCGATCTCGCCTTCGACGTCCGCCAAGGTCACCCACTGGCCGACTTCGTAGAGTTCGCGCACGTAGATACCGGCCAGAATCTGCGACACCAGTCCCCGGCTACCCAGCCCCAGGGCCAGGGCTGCAGCCAGGGCGAAGGCGGTGAGCACGATGGCGATGACCAGGTTCAGCAGTTCGGTCTTTATCTCCAGCTGACCGACCGCGACCGAGATCGCAATGATGATGACCAGGCCCTGGGCCAGACGCCCCAGCCCTGCGGCGTAATCCAGGCCGACGCCCTCGGCGGCGCCGTGGACCAGGCCGCTGACCAGTTGCGCCAGCAGCACCCCGACGATGAGCACCAGGGCGGCGCCAAAGATCTTGGGCACATAGAGCGCCATGACGTCCAGGGTGGAGGAAACGCGCTGCAAACCCAGGGACTCGGCCGCCGACACCAGGAACACCAGCAGGACGAACCAGTAGACGATCCGGCCGATCAAAGTGGTGACCGGCATGCGCATGCCGATCTTGGCCAGTTGCTTGGTCACGCCGGCACCGGCGAGCACACGGTCCAGGCCGAGCTTGGCGAGGACCTTCGACAGCACGGTGTCGAGAATCTTGGCGACCGCGAAGCCCGCCAGGATCACCACCAGGGCACCGAAGACGTTGGGAATGAAGCCGGCCACCTTGCTCCACAGGGTGGTCATGGCGGACAGCAGACTCTGGGTCCAGATATCGAATTCCATCTACTTCAGGATCTCCGGGGAAGATTCGCTACGTGCGGTACGGCGCGAGCGCGGCTTCAGATGAGGGGCGCCGTTGCCCAGTGCCAGCAGCAGCGCCGATGCCCAGTGCCGCCCGATCAGATCGAACAGCGCACCCGCGCCCACCTGACGATTGGCGGTCTTGAGCACACGATGCAATCGTGCCTGATCATCGCCCTCCTCGTCCTGAGCATTGGCCGGGGTATTGAGGAGCGCCTTGAGGGACGCTTCGAAGGGATCGTGCATAGGCACCTCGCTGGTCGTTTCCTCTTGACGCAGCGAGGTGGAGACGGGTCACAGCCAGCGCAGTCGGCGAAACAGCCAGACCTGGAAGACCGCCACCGCGCCGATCAGTAGGCAGGCGGCCACGAAGCCGAAGGCGGATGACGAACCCGGCATGCCCCCCATGTTCATCCCGAGCAGACCGGTGATGAAGCTGATGGGCAGAAAGAAGCCGGTGATGATGGCCAGCAGATAGAGGGTGCGGTTGGTCTTTTCCGTGGTCGCCCGTTGCTCGGCGTCCTGCAGCAGCGCGACCCGCTCGCGCATGACCTCGAGCTCTTCCAGGTTGCGCACCAGACTGTTGTGCAATTCGCTCCAGTAACCCTGACTGGCCGCCTCGACGAACCAGGCCGGCTTGCCACGAGCCAGATCGCCATAGATGTCACGCTGCGGGGCCAGATAACGGCGCAGCCCGGTGGCGCGGCGCCTGAGGGTTAGCACCTGGGCATGGTCGGGCAGGCTGCCCTCGTCCTGGTCGACCTGCTCCTCGAGACTATCGAGTTGATCGGACAGGCCACGCACCAGGTCATCGACCCGACTGGTCATGTAGCTGGCGAGGTAGAGCACCAGCTCCTCGGCATTCTGGGCGCCGATGCCCGCCTCCAGGTCCTCTTGGACTTCGGCGGCAGCCTTCATGGGCCTCATGCGCAGCGAGATCACCCGGCGTTTATCGACGAATACCCGCAGCGACACCATGTCTTCGGGCACGGCGCCAGGATTGAGGTTCACCCCGCGCAGGAACAGCAGGAGGCTGTCGTCGGGCTGATTGACCAGGCGTGGGCGGGTCGCTTCTTCCAGCAGCAGATCGCAGGCGAATTCGCTCAGACCACTGGATTGCCGGAGCCAGGCCTGGGCCTCGGGCACACTGCGATCCCAGTGCAGCCACAGCACCTCGCCGGGACCCGGCTCGACCTCGGCCAGTTCACGGCGACTCAGGCGCCGTCCACCACCGCGGCCGTCGAGGAGATAGCCATAGACGAGGCCCTGTTCCACATCACTGTCGTACTGCTGCATCTGGTGTCTCGTGCAAGGATCCTGCCCCCGTGTGGTGAGGCGATCCGGCGAACGTGACTCCAGCTGGGCAGGGCCACGCTCGTGGGGAATGGGGGATTAATCCTGGAAAGAGTCACCCTGCCTCAGGCAGGCAGGGTGACCCCTGGGATCAGGCGTTGCCTTCAGCCAGGAAGAACCAGGTGTCGAGCACGGAGTCGGGGTTGAGAGACACGCTCTCGATGCCCTGCTCCATCAGCCACTTGGCCAGGTCCGGGTGGTCCGAGGGACCCTGACCGCAGATGCCGATGTACTTACCGGCCCGGTTACAGGCCGCGATGGCATTGGCCAGCAGCTTCTTGACCGCCGGATTACGCTCGTCGAACAGGTGGGCAATGATGCCGGAGTCCCGATCCAGGCCCAGGGTGAGCTGGGTCAGATCGTTGGAGCCGATGGAGAAGCCGTCGAAGTGCTCGAGGAACTCGTCCGCCAACAGGGCGTTGGAGGGCAGCTCGCACATCATGATGACGCGCAGGTCGTTCTCACCGCGCTTGAGGCCGTTCTCGCCGAGCAGCTCGACCACCCGCGCCGCCTCGTCCAGGGTGCGCACGAAGGGCACCATGAGCTCGACGTTGGTCAGGCCCATCTCTTCGCGCACCTTCTTCATGGCGCGGCATTCCAGCTCGAAGCAATCGCGGAAGTTCTCGCTGATGTAGCGAGAGGCACCGCGGAAGCCCAGCATGGGGTTCTCTTCCTCAGGTTCGTAGAGTTTGCCGCCGATCAGATTGGCGTACTCGTTGGACTTGAAGTCCGATAGGCGCACGATGACCTTTTTCGGCCAGAAGGCGGCGGCCAGGGTGGACACCCCTTCCACCAGCTTTTCGACATAGAAGCCGACCGGATCCGAGTAACCGGCGATGCGCTTGTCGACGCTTTCCTTCACCTCGAAGGGCAGGCTGTCGTAGTTGAGCAGCGCCTTGGGGTGCACGCCGATCATGCGGTTGATGATGAATTCCAGGCGGGCCAGGCCCACGCCAGCATTGGGCAGCTGGGCGAAGTCGAAGGCGCGGTCGGGGTTACCGACGTTCATCATGATCTTGAATGGCAGCTCGGGCATGGCATCCACCGAGCTCTGGCGGATGTCGAAGTCCAGTTCGCCTTCGTAGATCAGGCCGGTGTCACCTTCGGCACAGGAGACGGTGACGGTCTGGCCGTCCTTGAGCAGGCTGGTGGCGTTGCCGCAACCGACCACGGCCGGGATCCCCAGCTCGCGGGCGATGATGGCGGCGTGGCAGGTACGGCCGCCGCGGTTGGTGACGATGGCGCTGGCGCGCTTCATCACCGGCTCCCAGTCGGGATCGGTCATGTCGGAGACCAGGACGTCACCGGGCTGGACACGATCCATCTCGCTCACGTCGCGGATGATCTTGACCTTGCCGGCGCCGATGCGCTGGCCGATGGCGCGGCCTTCCACCAGCACCAGGCCCTTGTCCTTGAGCAGGTAGCGCTCCATGACGGTGGCGCTGGCCCGGCTCTTCACCGTTTCCGGGCGCGCCTGGACGATGTAGAGCTTGCCGTCGTCGCCGTCTTTGGCCCATTCGATGTCCATCGGCCGACCATAGTGACGCTCGATGATCAGCGCCTGCTTGGACAGTTCGGTGACCTCGGCATCGGTGATGGAGAAACGCGCGCGATCCGCGGGCTCGACATCGACGGTGCGCACGGAGCGACCGGCCTTGGCTTCTTCGCCATAGACCATCTTGATGGCCTTGCTGCCCAGGTTGCGTCTGAGGATGGCCGGGCGACCGGCTTCCAGGGTGGGCTTGTGGACATAGAATTCGTCCGGGTTCACCGCGCCCTGCACCACGGTCTCGCCCAGGCCATAGGCAGCGGTGACGAAGACCGCATCGCGGAAACCGGATTCGGTATCCAGGGTGAAGAGCACGCCAGCGGCGCCGGTTTCCGAACGCACCATGCGCTGCACGCCGGCGGACAGGGCGACCAGCTTGTGATCGAAGCCCTGGTGCACGCGGTAGGCGATGGCGCGGTCATTGAAGAGGGAGGCGAAGACTTCCTTGGCCGCGCGGATGACGTTGTCGACGCCGCGGATATTGAGGAAGGTTTCCTGCTGACCGGCGAAGGAGGCATCCGGCAGGTCTTCGGCGGTCGCCGAGGAGCGTACGGCGACAGCGAGATTGGGGTTGCCTGCCGAGATCTCGGCGAAGGCCCGGCGGATTTCGGCGTCCAGGCGCTCGGGGAAAGGCGCGTCCATTACCCACTGGCGGATCTGGGCGCCGGTCTTGGCCAGGGCGACGACGTCATCGACATCCAGGGCATCGAGGGCCGCGTGGATACGCTCGTTCAGCCCACTCTGCTCAAGGAAATCGCGATAGGCCTGGGCCGTGGTGGCGAACCCGCCCGGCACGGAGACGCCCGCGTTGGCCAGGTTGGCGATCATCTCGCCGAGGGATGCGTTCTTGCCGCCCACGCGCTCGACGTCGTGCACGCCAAGCTGCTCCAGTGAAATTACATACTCGTCCAAGGTCTTCTCTCCATCTTGTGTCTTTGTGGGAAAGCAGTACGCCTCGGCGCTCGCCCCATGGACAGTGGACGGCGGTAGGTTACAGTGCAGCGATCCCTGCCCCGTACGCCACCAGGACGTCCCTCCATGCAACGAACCGCCTTTTTCATTTCCGACGGTACCGGCATCACGGCCGAAACCCTCGGTCAGAGCCTCCTGGCCCAGTTCGGGGACATCACCTTCAGGAAGGTCACCCGCCCCTACGTGGATACGCTGGACAAGGCCAGGGCGATGGTACAGCAGATCAATGCCGCCGCCGTCCAGGACGGTGCGCGACCCATCATCTTCGATACCATCGTCAACCGCGACATCCGGGCCATTCTGGACCAGTCGAACGGGTTCATGATCGACATCTTCTCCACGTTTTTATCCCCGCTCGAACGGGAACTTTCCGCCGAATCTTCGTATTCGGTAGGGAAGTCACATTCGATCATGCACAATAGTCACTACATGGAGCGGATCGAGGCCGTCAATTTCGCACTCGAAAACGACGACGGCGCCCGCACGACCCACTATGCCCAGGCCGATCTGATCCTGGTGGGGGTCTCGCGCTGCGGCAAGACGCCGACCTGCCTCTATATGGCGCTGCAATACGGCATCCGCGCGGCGAACTATCCGCTGACCGAAGAGGACATGGAGCGCCTGCAACTCCCTGCCTCGCTCAAGACCTATCGCGACAAGCTGTTCGGCCTGACCATCGACGCCGAGCGGCTGGCGGCGATTCGCCACGAGCGCCGGCCGAACAGCCGCTATGCGAGCTTCGCCCAGTGCGAATTCGAACTGCGCGAGGTGGAGAGTCTGTTCCGCCGCGAGAACATCTCCTTCATCAACACCACGCATTTTTCCGTAGAGGAGATCTCGGCGAAGATTCTGGTGGAGAAAGGCGTGGAAAGACGGTTTAAATAGCCGACCACCCCTCCTCTTCGGCGCCCTCGCGGCGCACCAGGCGACCGCCATGAATCTCGTCGATGCCCTGCTGTTCTTTCCGGTCGCCCTGCTCATCGCCCTGACACCCGGCCCCAACAACTTCTGCTCGCTCGGCAATGGCATCCGTCACGGCGCGGTGACGGCGGGACTGGCGGCCCTGGGTCGCAATGTGGCCTTCGTGATCTTCCTGGTGATTTCGGCGGTGGGCCTGGGCGCCATGCTGCTGGCCTCGGAAACGGCCTTTACCGTCATCAAGTGGATCGGCGCGTTCTATCTGCTCTACCTGGGCGTGAAGAGCTGGCGCAGCCGGGCCTTCGACGGCCTGGACCTGAGCGAGAACGGCGCAGCGCAACCACGCGCGCTGCATCGGTTGATGCTGCAGGAATTTCTCATCGGCATCAGCAACCCCAAGGCGATCCTGCTGTTCGCCGCGGTCTTTCCGCAATTCATCGACCCCACCCAGCCGACCACCCAACAATTCGTCTACCTGGGTGGTACCCACTTGTTAGCGGAAATGGTCGCGGCCTTCATCTATGGCCTGTTCGGCCGGCAGATCCGCCGCTTCATCCGCGGGCCCCGCGGAGTGCGCCGCCTCAACCAGGCCACCGGCGCCTTCTTTGCCGGCGCAGGCGGCCTGCTGCTGACCGCTCACCGCTAGCTCAGGACGTTACCAGGTGGGACTGGGCAGCGCCTAGCTTCGCCAGGGCCACCTCTATCGCCGACCAAGGCCTTTCCGGGCGCACTGCTGGCCTGCCTATGGCGGCCTGGCGAGCGGCCCGCACCAGGCAGGCGAATTCGGCCGCCACCGCATCGGCCTGCGTCGCGTCGGCGTCCCTGGAAAGGACCGCGGGTGACAACCAGAGGCGCTCCTGCAGGCGTTCGCCGGCCTGGCGAACGAAGTGCAGCCGCCGTTGCTGGCCTACGGGTCCGGCTTCAGTCTCTTCGACCAAGCCCAGCGACAGCGTCTTGTAGGCCGGCAGCCGATCGAGCAGCCCCTGCTGGGCCTGGACCGACCGTGGCCAATCGACATGCAGCCCCTCCAGCGGCAGACCGGCAGCCAACCCCAGGTTCTCGATCAACTCACCATGACGCACACCCAGCAGCTTCTTCAGCGGCTCGCGTTGCAGCAGGTTGTAGGCTCTTTCGAAGGCGGTACGCCAGGCCAGCGGCAGTTCCAGCGTCAGCAGCGGCTCGTCGATCTGGATCCATTCCACGCCCTGGGCGGCCAACCGCGCGAAGATCTCGCCGTAGACCGGCAGCAACGCTTCCAGCAGTTCGAGGCGATCGAAGGCCGGATCGAGCGAGCGACCGAGCCATAGATAGCTCAGGGGTCCGAGGATCACCGGCTTGACCAGCAGACCGAGCGCCTGGGCCTCGGCGACCTCGTCGAACAGCTGCTCCCAGCCGATGGCAAAGGACTGGTCCGCGGTGAATACCGGGACCTGACAGGGGCCGGCGAATCCCAGATCGTCTGCCGCCTCGGTGCGAGTGGCGGCGCCGACCAGATACGAATGCGCCAGAACCCGATCGCCCCAGCCGAAGTCGCCTACTGCGAGCCACTCACAACCCGCGGCCTGCTGGGCGCGCCACGCCTGCTGACGCTGCTGACGTCCCTGGGCGATCAGGGCGGCCCGGTCGCAATCGTCGAGAGACGCCATCGTCGCCAGGGACGCGTCACCCTGTTGCTCGCGCCGCGCGGAACTCTGGGAATGAATCTTGACCATTGCACACCTCCACCAGACAAGGTGAAGATTGTCATCGCGCATGACCCATGAAACAAACTCAGGTTTCTTGTGGTGAACTCAAGTTTCTCTCATACACCGCGATCAGGGTTTGAAGCGCGCCATGCTGTAGGCGTCGACGAACACCCCATCGCGCAGGGCATAGCGCCGCAGCAGCCCTTCTTCTTCGAAACCCAGCTTGCGATAGAGCGCCAGGGCCGGCTCGTTGTCGCTGAAGACGGTCAGTTCGACCCGTTGCAGATTCATCCAGTTGTCGGCGAGGTCGAGCAGGGCCGTCAGCAGCTGGGTACCTATGCCCTGCCCCTGGCAATCCCGGGCCACGCCCATGCCGAGGGCGCCACAGTGCTGGCGGCGAATGCGCTGCTGCTGTTCGAGACTGGCGCGACCCACCACCTGCCCCTGCCGCAGGGCGACCAATCCTATCCGCCCTTCGCGCTCGCCGCTCAGACGCTGCCGCCATTGTTCGGCGCTCTGATAGGGTAGCTGCAGCACCTGCCGCGCCACGGCCGGATCGCCATAGAGGGCAGCGAGACCCTCGGCATGGCGATCAGCATAGCGTTCCAGATGGACGATCGGGCTGGACATGGGCGGCACTCCTTCGCAGAAGTCCGCAGCTTCGCCCAAGTCCGGTGGGTCGGACAAGGGCGAAGCGTGAGCCCGCTAACGGAGTCGCGGGATCAGAGGGTCCACTTCAGGCTGAGCATGACGTTGCGGGGATCGCCGTAGACGCCGGTACCAGTGCCCGTTGGAATGCCCTGCCAGTATTTCTCGTCGAAGATGTTGTTGAAGTTGACGCGACCATCCCAGTGCTCGTTGAAACGATAGCCCGCCATCACGCCCACCAGCGCATAGCTATCCTGTTTGGCTTCGCCATTACCGACACGCTCGAAGGTCCCGCTCTGGGCCAGCAGATCGGCGCCAATGCGCCACTTGCTCAGCTCGCCGGTGAGCTGATAGCTGGTGGCGGCCTTGAACAGGTGCTTGGGCTGCTCCGGCGCGAAGCGGCGGTCTTCGTAAACAGCGTCTTTCGTGAACTCGCTCAGCACCAGGGTATAGGCCGCCGACGCCTGCCAGTTGGGTGCGAATTGACCGGAGATTTCCGCATCTATGCCGCGACTGCGAACCTCGCCAGCGGCGGTGTAGCAGCTTTGCACCGGATAGCCCGGGCAGAAGGTCGCCTGGTTGCTCGGCAGGTAGGCGCGATTTTCCTGGACGGTGTCGAAGAGCGCGACGGAAGCGTTCAAGGCGCCATCGAAATAGGCGCCCTTCAGCCCGATCTCGTAGCTTTTGCCGGTCCGGGGTTCAAGTACCGAACCTCCGGTGTTCTGCTCGCTTTGCGGCTTGAAGATCTCGGTATAGCTGGCATACACCGAGTAGGTGTCGTTCAGGTCATAGATGATGCCGGCATAGGGCGTGAATTCGCGTGTGGCCTTGTAGTCGTTGTCACTGTAGAGATTGTCGAAGTCGTACCAGCTGACGCGTCCCCCAACGATGACGTGCAGGGGATCGATCGGATTGAGACGCGCAGCAGCGTAAATCGCTTCCTCGGTGGTGGTGTTCTTGCTGGCGTAAGGCGTCAAGCTGTCCTTGGCCGGCTTGGGAATGCTGCTGGGACGGAAGTTGTAGATGTCGACCGGGGTTGCGCCGGAAAAGCCCCCGCGCTGGTAGAACTTTTCCTGACGCCGACTGATGCCCACCATCAACTCATGCTCTCGACCCAGCAACTGGAAGGGGCCGCTCACCGAGGCATCGAGGTTGAGCTGGTCGGAATCCGTCCGATAGGCACCGGAGGCGGTGGCCAGATCGCTGACGGAGGAATAGCTGAAGTCCGGCGCTACAGAGGTCAGGTAATTGGAATAGGTATCCGAATTCGCCCAGACCTGCTGCGCTGCCAGCTTGGCCTTCCAGCCGTTGTCGAAGGTGTGGGTGATGTCCGAGAACAGGGTGTAGGTGTCCTGATCCCAGTACGCCCAGTCGCCGCTCAGGAAGGTGGAGCGTGACAGGTGCAGGTCCTCGCCATTGGGACCGCTGGGCAGGCTGCCCCAGTCGGAGGTCTTGTCCTCGCGCTGCTTGGAGGCGCCGATGGTCCAGGTGGTAGCGTCGCTGAGATCCGCTTCAAGGACACCATAGAAGGTCTGGCGTTTGCGCTCGCGGACGTCCTGGAAGCTGTTGCTGTCTTCATAGGCAGCCACGGCGCGACCGCGCAGGGTGCCAGCTTCATTCAGCTTGTTGGAGGCGTCGACCTCGGTACGGTAGCGATCCCAGCTGCCGGCGCTGGTGGTGACGCTGACCTGCGGAAAGGCGGTCGGGCGCTTGCGCACCAGATTCAGGGTCGCCGAAGGGTCGCCAGCACCGGTCATCAGGCCGGTCGCGCCGCGCACCACCTCGACCCGGTCGTAGATGGACAGGTCCGCCGAGGACAGGGTGTCGAGGGTGAAGGTCCCGGCCGTGGTGGGCAGGCCGTCGTACATGATGTTGTCGATACGGAAGCCGCGCGCGAGGAATTCCTGGCGGTCGCCGCCGAACTTGTTCAGCGTCACCCCCGGCGCGTAGCGGACCACATCGTTGAGATCGGTCATGCCCTGGTCTTCCATGCGCTGTCGGGTGATGACACTGACCGACTGGGGCGTCTCGCGGATCGACAGGGGCAGCCCGGTGGAGGTGCTCATGGCGCCGGTGGTATAGGAGCGGGTCCCTTCGGTGGTCGCTCGACCAGTAAGGGAGCCGTCGTCCGCACTGATAGTGGTGGCATCCAGGGTCACGCTGCCAGTCTCCGCGTGGGTGGATACCGGCGCGACGGTAGCGACCGAGCCGCTGACCGAGGCCGCCAGGCCACTGCCCGCCAGCAGACGCTGCAGGGCGACATCCGGCTCCATCCGCCCCGACAGCGCCGGCGCACCTTTGCCGGCCAGGGCCGCGGGATCGTAGTTCACCTTCAGGCCGCTGGCACGCGCAAAGCTCTGCAGGGCATCGGCCAGCGGCTGCGCCGGTTGCGACAGGGCGATGGGTGCGGCCTGGGCCAAGGCTGTCACGCCCAGGGAAACGGAGAGCGCCAGGGCGCGAAGAGTGAAGTGCTGCATCTAGGTTCGTCCTCAGAATGGAAGCGGTCCGTCCATACCCCACGTAAGGACTCGACAGACCCGGCTCCCGGGTCCATGGACCTGCATCCAACGCCGCCAGCGGCGGGCTGAAAGACTATGAGATGATGTCCTATCTGTAAATGCAAATTAGTATCATAAATATACGCGAACGTTACCCATTGGCGTCCGTGCGCTCTAGGCTGCGGTTCCGTGAAGTTGCAGGAGCTGGGTGCACTTCAGGCAAAAGCTGCCTGATCCATTGCATCCAATACACTGGCGGAACATGGGTACCAGGGCTGGAGCAAAGACAAGAGAGCGGGCAAGCTACTCCCAGACGAAAAACGTGACGCAATTTGCAAAAAGCCCTCCATTGCCGCAGAGTTGCTCTCGCTTGAAACAAGGAACGTTTTGATGTGCCAAGGAATGCCACCAAGGTCCATGACCCGTCTGCGTCGTGGGCTGCTGCTAGGCGTACTAGGGCTGCTGATCCTGGCCTGTGATCCCTTGGGCTTGTCCAGCGCCACGGACAAGGCCAGCGAACAATTCTTCAATCGACTGCTGTCGGCCTTCTACTCCGATCGCGGCCAGCAACAGATCGTTTTGCTGTTGCTGGACGATGCCTTTCTGCTTCGGCACGATCTGCATTGGCCTCTGCCTTATCAGGAACAGGCCAAGGTGTTGGCGCGGCTGCTGCATTATCGGCCCCAGGCGGTATTCGTCGACCTGCTGTATAGCCATGATCACTCCCGGGCGAACGAGACGCCGCAGGTACTAGCCAACGTCTTCGCCCGCTATGCCCAGCAGGACATTCCAGTGTTACTCGCCAGCACCGGGCAGACGCTCCCGCAGACGAATCAGGCGGATACCCTGTCTGAGCTGGCGAAGGTGACGAAGCCGGCCATCATCCAATGGGATGACCAGGGGGACCGCTATCCCCTCACCGTAACCGGCAGCGACGGTCAGCCGCTGCCTACACCTGCCCAAGCGCTCTATCAGGAATACTGTCAACGCCAGACTTGCGAGCTGCGTGAGATGGCAGCGGATGCGCCTCCCATCGCCGTGCAATGGGGACTGCATACGGCTAGCCAGCAGCCTTTGCTCAGCAACAGCCAGCATTGCCAACTGCGCTCCAGTGCCCTGGCGGAGACCTTCCAGATGGTGCTGACGGCGCTGTTCTGGCGCTTCTCCACTCCCGCGACCCTGCCCTGCCCCTATACCCTCACCCTGAATGCAGCGGAACTGGAAACGACCCTGCCCGAGGAGCGGGCGCTGCTGCGCAGCGTATTACAAGGGCGCCTGGTTCTGGTGGGTGCCGACATCACGGGGGCGGCGGATCGCATCCATTCACCGGTTCACGGACAGATCCCGGCGGTCTATCAGCACGCCATGGCCTTGGACAATCTCATTACGTTACAGGCCGACTACTACCGAGACCCGCCAAGCCTGGGCGATACCTCACTGGATGTCATCAGTATCGTCGGCCTGGTGTTTGCAGCCGCCATCCTCGCCATCGTCCTGGTTCGCGAGCAAGGTTGGTTCACTAGGCTCTACCTGAGAACGGTGCTGGCAATCCTCCTGTTGGCCGCCATGGCCGTCTGCTACCTGCTGAGCCTGACGCCGCTCAACGTGGTCGGTCTGGGACTGCTCAGCCTCACCCTTTTTCGCAATCACCTAGAAGCTCGGGCGGAGACCCGAGATCACATCCGGCAAGGAGAACAATCATGATCAAAGCGTGGCTCACCAGCGCAATTCTCGTGGTATCGCTTGAGCTTCAGGCCGCTCCCCTCACGGTCGTGGCGATCGAGAGCGACCCCTTGAGCCTGCTCGACCCACTCGGCAAACCCTTGGGTAGCCTGTCTCGGGATCGCCTGCCCCAGCTGCCGCTACCGGTCTTGTCCACCAATGAATTGGATCTGGTTGAGGTACAACTAGATGGTCGGCGAGTCTGGCTGGACCGGATGGACGTGCGCCTGAACCAGGGCGCAGAGGTAAAGATGCCGTGCGCCAAGCTCGCCAGTGGCACGGCCGACCGCAGCAGTGGGGCCACCTTGGGCTACGGCGCCGGCTGCGCCAAGGAGTAGCGATGAACACCGCCCGCGCTGTCCTACCGCTGCTCTTTGGCTGCCTTGCGCTGAGCGGATGTGGGACGCTCACCGGTGCGCCCGATGCCCTGGCCAATCTGTCAGGAAAGCATACGTATGCCACCTTCGACGGCCACTATCTGGATCAACCGGATGTGCGAGCCCACCGCACGCTCGATGCCCGGCACGTCGAAAACCTGCGCCTCAGCTACGACGGCCACAGTCTTCCAGCCAATGAGGTGCGCCAGCAGAACCTCGTCGCCATTGCTCCGCTAGAGGAGTATCTGGATGGCATCGTGCAAAAACTCGGGCGGGGCTGGCCGGGTGAGATGCCACCCCTCAAGATCGGCCTGGTCGATAGTTACGCCTTCGGCCCTTCGGCCGATCCTTACGGCAACATCTTCGTGCCCCTGGGGATGTTGGAAAACGTCGCCAGCGAAGATGAAATCGCCGCCATGCTGGCTCATGAAATGAGCCACGTTCTGCTGCGGCACCATGATCGCCGTAAGGCGTTCATCCAGCAGAAAGAGAACGTCACTCGCATGGCGACCTTGGCGATCTTGGGTGCGACAGTGGCCGACACCCGCATGGATCGCGCTGGCGATCAGGTCCGCTTCAACCAGAAGAATCCCGCAGAAACCGGCAAGATCATCAACCGTACCCTCCTCTACAGCGCCTTGATCAACAGCTTTTCCGACAATGTCTGGAACACGGCCTGGGGCCGCGTCCAGGAGGATCAGGCAGATTTGCTCGGCGTCGACCTGCTGATCCGTGCTGGCTATGCACCGCGGGCCGCCAGCCACAGCCTGCAACGCCTGGACGACTACCAGGGCAAGCAGACCCCGCTGATGGCCACCTTTCTTCAGGAACGCCAGCTGGGCCTCACGGCGGCGGTTACCAAGCTGGATGTCAATAGAGTGTTCAAGGAAGCTCAGACATTCCTCAATCAAGGCATGCTGGTGAGCATTACCACAGCCAGTGACTACCTGCAGCGCTCGCACATGTCGCCCATGCAACGTGATAAGGACCTGCGCCAGTACCTGCAGCGGGAGTATCAGGGCGAGCGGCGCGCCCAGGTGGAGCGCTCGCGCTGGTCGCACCTGCGTGAGGATCCTCGGGTACGGGCCGCACTCAGTGCCTACCGTGATGCCTATGGCGCCAATGTGGCCCTGGAGCGCAAGGATCTGCGAGGTGCTCAAGCCCTGGTCGAACGTGCCCTGTCATCACCGGTAGCCAACCAACCCGGCATCCGCCGTGCAGCCTTTAATCTTCACCTGGCCCAGGGTAATCGGCAGCAGGCGGCGGCAACCCTGCAGGCCATCGAGAACTGGCGCCTGGCGAGTCCGGAGCTTTACGAGCTGGCGATTTCCGCACGCCTGAACAATGGCGATCCCCAGGGTGCGCTCGCCTTGATCGATCAAGGCGAGCAGAACTTCGGCTCCGAAGAAATGTTCATCGTGCAGAAGATCCATGTTGCGCGACAACTCAAGGACCAGCCCGCCCAGCAGCGGCTGGGTAAGAAATGCCTGACCTATCCCAGCGTCAAGGCCAATTGCGTGAAGTTGGTGCCAGGGCTGAAGGCTTGATCCGTTACGCGAGGGACGCTTCCTGACCATGGGGCATCTCCGATTCGGCATCCGAACACCCTGTACAGGACCGCCGTCCGGTCGGTGCCGCACCCGTTCAGACCAGGCGCCGACTTCCCCCCGCCCCTTCATCGCGAAAATGCTGGGCGATGGTCAGGATCTGCGGCTCGATGGCCAGGAAGGCATCTAGCACCTGGGGATCGAAGGTGCTGCCACGCATCTCGCGCATCATCTGCAGCGAGTCTTCGTGGCTGAAAGGCTCCTTGTAGCAGCGACGACTGATCAGCGCATCGTAGATGTCGGCCACCGCCATGATTCGCCCGGCCAAGGGAATGTCTGTACCGGACAGCCTGTTGGGATAGCCGCTGCCGTCCCATTTCTCGTGGTGGGTACTGGCGATCTCGGCGGCCAGGGCGAGGAAGTTGTCATCCTCCAGATGGCTGGCGGTGCTGAGGATGATCTGGCGACCGAATTCGGCGTGCCGCTGCATCACCTGCATTTCCTCGGGCGTCAGCCGCCCGGGCTTGAGCAGGATGGCATCCGGCACCCCGACCTTGCCGATGTCATGCAGCGGCGCGGACAGGAACAGCAGCTGGATATAGTCCGGCGTCAGCAGGTCCGCCGCCTGACCGGTGCGTCTCATCTGCTCGGCGATGGCACGGACATAGTGTTGGGTGCGCTTGATATGGGCACCGGTCTCGGGATCCCGGGTCTCGGCCACCGCGGCCATCGACTCGATGGTGACCTGGCGTGAGCGTTCCAGTTGCCGGCGCCAGCGCTCTTCGTACTGGCGCGCCAGGATGATCCGGGTGACCAACGCCAGGCCCGAAAGCATCGCCACCAGCAGCAGGGGTGCGGCCAGGGGCAGGAAGACGTCGTAGCGCACGAACAGCCAGATGCCCAGCAGCTGTGGCAGGACGATCAACGCTGCCGCCAACAGGGCGAGGCGGCGCTGATTGTGGTTGTAGAAAAACCCGGCGGATAACAACAGGCCGCCGATCAGGCACAACGCCAGTTGCAGTACTCCAGCGAACTGGGGGACCCGCACCAAGGCGTCGTCCAGCAGGTCCTGGGTCAGGGCGGCCTGCAGCCTGACGCCGGAAAAGGTCTGGCCCAGGGCCGTCGTGTGCAGATCATTGAAGCCCGCGGCAGATACGCCGACGAAGACCACCTTGTCCTTGAGTCTGGCGGGCGCCACCGCGCCGCTGAGCACCGCCAGCGCCGAGACCTCTGGATAATGCTCGGCAGTGCTGTGCAGGTGCAGCAGCGCCTGGCCTCGACTGTCGAGCGGCAGACGGTGATCGCCAAGCCGCAGCACCGGTCCGGTGACGCTGGTCTCCACCACGCCCTCGGCCAGCCCCAGGGCGCGCATGGTGGCGGCCAGGGCCAGACTGGGATGGATGATGCCCTGGTGACTGAGCAGCAGGGGGGTGCGCCTGAGGATGCCATCGCTGTCACGCTGGCTGTTGATGAAGCCGCTAAAGCGCGTCTGGCTGGCGATGGGGGCTACGTTGTCCAGCGCGCCAGTAGCCTCGGGCAGCGCCAGGGCGTCGAGGGCACCGCTGAAGCCAATCCCGGGCCGTAGGCCGCTGGAAGCGGGCTGGTGCAGATCGAGGAAGAAGAAGCGGGCGGCGATGGCCCCCGTCTGTCCCATGACGTAGCCAAGATAGCCGTCGTTGTCCTGCAACTCCGCAGGCACGCCGGAAAAGCTCAGGTCGATGCCGAAGTCGTCTTTGAAGCTCTGCTGCAACGCCTTGAGCGAGGTGCGGTCCGGCTCGCTGAACAAGACGTCGATGGCGATCGCGGCGGGCTCGGCTTCGGCGATGCGGGAGAGCAGCTCGGCTACCCGATAGCGGGGCCAGGGCCACTGGCCCAGTGCCGCCAGGCTGGCTTCGTCGATGCTGACCACCTGTACCCCGGTCGCCTCCTCGTCGCTGGCCGAAAAGCGACTCAGCTGATCGTAGGCGAGGCGGTCGAGATACTGCAGTGGCGTCCATTGCAGCAAGGCGGCGAAGCCAAAGGCCAGCGACAGCCCCAGACTGACCAGGAACATCCAGGGCGCACGACGACGCAACGGGTGGGTGACGGATTTCATGCACCAGACCCTAGAGAATCAGGACTTCGGCACGGCGATTGCGCGGTTCCGACTTTCCCGGGCGAGACGGCACCAGTGGCACCGTGTCGCCGAAGAACTCGACGTTGATACGCAGCTTGGGATCGAGCCGCTGTAGCAGACCGGCCACCTTGCGGGCGCGCTGCCCTGAGAGGTCGAGATTGTAGGAAGGCGTACCCGACGCATCCGCGTGGCCGAATACCGAAATCTCGGTAGGCATGCGCTGGCGCGCAGCGTCCAGCACCTCTGGTAGCAGCGCTTTGGATTGAGGTGTCAGCTCCATGCTGTCGGACCGGAAGTTGAGCACGAAGGTCTTTGGCGGCGAGGGCTGGGCCGCCAGCACCTGGCGGTGCTGCTGCTCGAAGAGCGGCTGGGCCACTGACTGCGCGGCAGTCGGCGCCTGATTCGGTCCGGCTACCGTAACCTCGGCAAAGCCCTGGTCGATTGCCTGGCGCCCGGCGGAGCTGGTGACGGAGACGGCACCGACGTGCCCATCCTCGTCGGGCATCAGGGTGACCCTGGTCTGGGGCAGCGGAGGGCTGGCACAGCCGCCCAGCACCAGCGCCGACAGCAGAACACCTAGCAGCGGGCGACCTTGGGACGAGGCAGCGATCACGGCGCTCATTGGGCCTGGACCAGGAAGCGGGTGCCACGCACGCCGATGGTGGCGGAAGGCGTCTCGATCTTCACCGAGTCGGGCGAGACCTTGCCGATCTTGCCGGACGAGTAGATGGCCGCGCCTTTGGTGAGGTAGACCGAGAAGCCATAACGGCTGCTCTTGGGTTCAAACAGGTAATCGCGCAGCTGCACATCGGCGTCTTTGCCCAGGGTGAGCAGGGTACCGTCGAGAAAGACGATGGCCGCGGTGGATTCCGGGCCCGCCTGCAAGCGATCGGCCACCTGCAGGGTGGTGCCGGCCTGGGCCTGGAAGGTCGTCGTCTGACGCAACACCTTGACGCTACCCGACACGCTCTTGATCAGCGCGACGTGGGACTCTTCCGCGGCAGTCACCAATGGTGATCCCAGCACCTGCACACCGAGCAGCGCCAACGCGCACAGTATTCTTTTCATGCTTTCCTGTCCTTGGATGGACGACGTGCTTGGACGGTCTCTGACTAGGCAACGCGGGTTGCAGCAGGCGCCCAGGCAACTTCCCGAAGCAGCCTGCTACCCAGCGAGTCAGGCACTAGGCTCGTGAACCCAATCACCTTCTACCAGATAAACAAGCCAGGCGGCATAGCCAGCAGCACAAGTGGCAATTTGATATCACCGTTACGGGGCGGGACAGTGCGAGACGAACGCTGATAACTGCGGTCTAGTGACCATCTTTCCCAGGTCGCCTTCCATGCACATCATTTTAGTCCGTCACGGCAAACCCGATCTTTCCAGTAAGGCTCGCTGCACCCCGCGGGAGATGAAGGACTGGGTCGCGCGCTACCAGGAGGCGCCGGTGCCGGCAGGCCAGGAGCCTGTGGAAACACGGCGGCTGGCGCAGGAGGCGGGCTATGTGGTGAGCAGCCCCCTGGGACGTTGCGTACGCTCGCTGGAATACCTGATGGGGCGCACGGACAGCCCGGTCGATGAGGTCTATGCCGAAGCGCACCTGCCTTATCTGGAACTCGATGCGCCGCGGCTGCCGGTCAAGGCCTGGCGCCTGCTGTTCAGATCCGCCTGGTTCCTAAGCTTCGCCGCCCATACCGAATCCATCGGCAGCTCTTCGGTGCGCGCTGGCCAGGCGGCCGATCGACTCATCGAACTGGCCGAACGCCACGGCTCGGTGCTGTTGCTAGGACACGGCATCATGAACGTGCTGATCGCCTGGCAGTTGCGCAAGCGCGGCTGGCGCGGTCCACTGCATCTGCTGCTGAAGGACTACTGGAAGCCGAGCCTCTATCGCAAAGAGCAGCGCTAGGACGCGGCGCCTGGCTTCGGTCACACCGGCCACGTCCGACGGCGGCAAGGTGACCGGTAATAGCCAGGCAACCTGCCCTCTTGCCTCTTCGTTCCGCCGGAACTGTCCGCTCACTTGTCCAGCGAAGGCCCTACCAATGCGGCGAGCTGGTCGTAGACCCCTGGCGCTGCCACCAGCAGGGGATTGCCATTGACCAGGCCCTCGTTACGCAGGAAGGCGTTGTGGCGGCCGCCCGCCTCCTGGATCAGGACCAGGCCCGCCAGGCAGTCCCAGCCATGGATCAGGGTCTCGTAATAGCCGATCAGCCGGCCGGCGGCGACGTAGGCGGTCATCAGGGCGCCCGAGCCATTGCGAAAGAACTGCCCGCCTTCGGCCAGCAGACCGGTCACGAAGGGCAGGAAGTTTTCCTTGCCACGTCTGTGGGTGGTACCCAGGCCGGTCAAGCCCTGGCGGATCTCGGTGGCGGGATGGACACGCAGTGGCTGATCGTTGACGAAGGCACCATGCCCCCGCAGGCCATGGAAGAGTTCGTCGTGATTCGGATCCATGATCGCGCCGAGCAAGGGCTCCCCCTCGTGCATCAGGCCGATGGACACGCACCAATTGTGCAGTCCGTTGAGAAAGGGCGCGGTGCCGTCGATGGGATCTATGACCCAGAGATAGGGGGCAGCCAGATCGGTTGCACCGCCCTCCTCGCCCAGCAGGCCATCCTCTGGAAAGCGTTCGCTCAGGCGTTGGCGGATGAGCTCCTCCAGCGTCTTGTCGGCGATGCTCACCACGTCCTGCAGGTCGCTGCCCTTGTGGTCCACCTGCAGCGCGCCGCGCCGGTGATAGAAGTCGAGGCCGAGTTGCGCCGCTTCCTGGGCGATCTCCTGGACGGCGCGGTAGCGTTCGGCGATGGCGGGGGCAATGTTGACCATGAAGACTCCTGGAGCAGTTGAAAAGCGCCAGGGTGCCAGCTCGGAACCAAGATGCAAATCCTCCATACGGGACGGCACCAGGTCATCGTCCTCAAGCAGAATTACGGCGTCCGGCAACCAACCCGTGTCTCCAGTCATAGTGGTACAGAATACAAATTCGCTCTCACTGTAATGCAATCTCAATTGGTCGCCTTCGCGGACATTCAATTCCAAGGCTGCGAAATCGCGCTTGAGTTGCCAGCCATCGGCGCAAGGCTGGCACCAGGCGTTGGGCACCCAACCAGAACGACCATCCACAGCTTTGCACCATGTCCAGCCCAGCATATCCGTGATCTCTTGCGAGCCATCGATTACCGGCTGAACGATATCGCCGCCTGCAACTGCCAGCGAATTTGGATAAGGTCGTTGATAGGCGAGACTGGCGCTACCTAAGGTGCCAGGAGGAAAGCGATAGAACATATGACTAATCCTTATTGACGCCGTCCTTACTCTTTAAGCTCTACCAGTACCAGGCGGTCACCACCATGTCATCTGCAAGCTGCAGGCTGTCGGGTATTGGCAGTCGATACGGCGAAATGTGGAAGCGGACCGCACCAAATCCGCCAGCAGCCGGTCAGAACATTCAAGCGCTCGATGTACCGGGAGGACGCCATGACCGCACAAACTTCGCTATTCCACGGCAATGGTCAGTTGCAGCAGTTGCGCCGACTGATTCCCAGAAAGCACTTCGAGTGTCTGGAGCGCCATCTGGAGCTGTTGTCGAGCGAATTCCCACTCTTCGATCATCCGCCACTGATGATCGACTGTCCCATCGCCGAAACCCTGGAAAACCTCGGCATCCGTGCCTTCCAGTGGCAAGGCAGCTGCGACCTGCCGCAGCGGATGGCCCTGGGTAGCGCGCTCATGGGTGAGGGGTTCATGGCCCAGTCCAGTACGCCCGAATACACCCTCTACCTCAATGCGCGTGGTGAAAAAGTCCTGTTGCGACAAGAGCCCGCTGCCAGCCAAACCTTGGTCAGCCTGGTCTCGGATTGCCCGCCGCTCTTCGCCTATCTGGCAGCCAAGCATCGCGAGCTGCTATCGGTTGACTGAACGGTTCGGCATCCGGTTGTCGGTGGTGTGACCGACCGGTACTCAGGATGACGAACAGGATCACAGTTACGCAGTAACGTCAGACTAAGAAGGAACCAAATAGGCAGGGTAATGGTAGATTCGCGCTTCGGATCTACCAGGAGACCCAAGGAATGGGAATTCGTATTCTGGCCAGTGTCATTGCGATCTTTGCAGCCCTTCACGCCCAGGCTGCCACCCTTCCCGCCGTACCGCCGCTCAAGCTGGCGGATCTTACGCTCAAGGCTCCCGTCGCAAGTACCGAGGTTCTCCCTAGCAGAACCGACGCCCAGCCCCGTGACACTCGACAGCCTATCAATAGCGCCCGCTGGCTGAACGAACGTCAGACCTTTGTTCAAGAACAGCGCTGGGTATTCTAGGCCGTTCGATTGATGTCGACGGATGGCTTCCAATTCGTATTATTTTTAATCCCGCCTAGGGAATGAATCGCCGTTTTCCAGGTCCGTCTGGTTCTATGGGCAGCTCACCCCGTCTGCCCTTTCGACCTGCATGCGGAGCCGTCATGAAACGCCTGTCCCTTCTCCTGTTCGCCGCGCTGTCGGCATGCAGTTCGGCGCCTACCTCTCCTCCGGCCGACCCCTCGCAATTCGGCGGCCGTACCCAGGAGCAACTCCGGCAGAGTTTCGGCTCGCCGCAGCGAGTCGCGCAGCTCGATCGCCTGGTGGTCTACGAATATCGCAACCTGCGCGCCCCGGGTAGCGCGACGCCGGTCTATTCCTTCCTCATCGAAAACGAACGGGTGATCGAATCTACCCCCGGAACCTTGCAGCTTTATCGCGAGGACGGCATCACCAAGGTCAAGGCGGAAAGCCTCTAGGCAGAGCGGACGCCCTTGCCGGAGGTTAACGCACGGCCTGGAAGGGATGTGCAAAAAAATACCGATTTTGGTGTCTTCCAGCATTTGTTTCCCAGGCGGCTACGGGCTGTAATCAGTCCGAGGCTTCCGCTGCCAAGGCCGCAATAGCCGGTCGCGTAGTGGGTTACAACAACAAGAAAAGCGTCTGCTGCATTGGCACGGGACGCGGAGTGCAAGATGAAAACCACACCAAAAGCGCTTTTATTGTCCGCTGTCACCCTCTCTGCAGGCCTGACCTTTTCACTGGCCCTTCAGGCCGCTGAAACGGTCACCATCGCCACCGTCAACAACAGTGACATGATCCGCATGCAGCGGCTGTCCAAGACCTTCGAAGAACAGCATCCCGACATCAAGCTCAACTGGGTGGTGCTCGAAGAAAACGTGCTGCGCCAGCGCCTGACCACCGACATCGCCACCCAGGGCGGTCAGTTCGACGTCCTGACCATCGGCATGTACGAGACCGGCCTCTGGGGCGCCCAGAACTGGCTGGAGCCCATGAAGGACCTGCCCGCCAACTACGACCTGGACGACCTCTTCCCGTCAGTTCGCGAAGGCCTGTCGGTCAAGGGCACCCTCTATGCGCTGCCCTTCTACGCTGAAAGCTCCATCACCTATTACCGCAAGGACCTGTTCCAGCAGGCTGGCCTGACCATGCCCGCCCAGCCCACCTGGACCCAGATCGCCGAGTTCGCCGGCAAGCTGCATCAGCCGGACAAGGACCAGTACGGTCTCTGCCTGAGAGGCAAGGCCGGCTGGGGCGAGAACATGGCCCTGGTCACCACCATGGCCAACGCCTTCGGCGCGCGCTGGTTCGATGAAAAGTGGCAACCGGAATTCACCGGTCCGGAATGGACCGCGGCGGCCAACTACTACGTCACCAACATGAAGAAGTACGGTCCGCCCGGCGCCTCCAGCAACGGCTTCAACGAAAACCTGGCGCTGTTCAACAGCGGCAAGTGCGCCATCTGGGTCGATGCCAGCGTCGCCGGCTCCTTCACCATGGACAAGAGCCAGAGCAAGGTCGCCGACAGCGTCGGCTTCGCCGGCTCGCCGCGCGAGGTCACCGACAAGGGCTCCTCCTGGCTGTACGCTTGGTCCCTCGGTATCCCAACCTCCTCCAAGCACAAGGATGCCGCCAAGACCTTCGTGACCTGGGCTACCTCCAAGGACTACGCCAAGCTGGTCGCGGACAAGGACGGCATCGCCAACGTGCCGCCGGGTACCCGCAAGTCCACCTACAGCCAGGCCTACATGGACGCGGCGCCCTTCGCCAAGGTCTCCCTGGACATGCTGCAGCACGCCGACCCGGCCCACCCTTCGGCCAAGCCGGTGCCCTATGTGGGCATCCAGTACGTGACCATTCCCGAGTTCCAGGCCATCGGCACTTCGGTGGGCAAGCTGTTCGCCGCGGCCCTTACCGGGCAGATGTCGGTCGAGCAGGCCCTGCAGGCGGCCCAGCAGTCCACCGCCCGGGAAATGAAGCGCGCCGGCTATCCTAAGTAGCGCTGGATACCGGGATCCGCCGCGCGCGGATCCCGGCCTAGCGGCTTTCCCTGCCTGATCCGCCACTGGCCTCGCAAGACGCCAGTGCCTCGTCACGGCCCACTGCCTTGCGGAGCATCGCCATGCAGACCTCCACCCTCAAGACGCCTGCCGTCGAAACTCCTGCCGCACCCGCCCGGCGTCAACGCCGTCGTGCCGGTCCCGGCTGGTTCCTGATCAGTCCTTCGGTGGCCTTGCTGCTGGTGTGGATGCTGGTGCCCCTGGGCATGACCATCTGGTTCTCGCTGATCCGCTACAACCTGCTGTATCCCGGCGAGCATGGCTTCGTCGGCCTGGAGAACTTCGAATACTTCGTCACCGATGCCGGCTTCTGGCCCGGCATGAGCAATACCCTGCTGCTGGTGGGCAGCGTGCTGCTGATCAGCGTGGTCTTCGGCGTACTGATCTCGGCGCTGCTGGAAGCCAGCGAGTTCCTTGGCCGCGGCATCGTCCGCGTCCTGCTGATCTCGCCCTTCTTCATCATGCCCACGGTCAGTGCCCTGATCTGGAAGAACCTGATCTTCCATCCGGTCTCCGGCATTCTCGCCGCGGTCTGGAAGCTGTTCGGCGCCACCCCGGTGGACTGGCTGGCCACCCATCCGCTGCTGTCGATCATCCTGATCGTCTCCTGGCAGTGGCTGCCCTTCGCCATTCTCATCCTGATGACCGCCATGCAGTCGCTGGACCAGGAGCAGAAGGAAGCGGCTCGCCTGGACGGTGCCGGTCCGCTCGCCATCTTCTGGCACCTGACCCTGCCGCACCTGGCGCGCCCCATCGCCGTGGTGGTGATGATCGAGACGATCTTCCTGCTGTCGGTGTTCGCCGAGATCTACACCACCACCAGCGGCGGCCCGGGCTTCGCCTCCACCAACCTGGCCTACCTGATCTACAACCAGGCCCTGCTGCAGTTCGACGTCGGCCTGGCCTCCGCCGGCGGCCTGATCGCCGTGCTCATCGCCAACATCGCCGCCATCATCCTGGTGCGGATGCTTGGCAAGAACCTGACCCAACAGTGAGGACCCTGACATGCTGACGCTCAAGCAATCCCGGCGCCTGCAGAGCCTGCTGCTGGGCCTGCTCGCCTGGCTGGTGGCCCTGGTGCTGTTCTTCCCGATCTTCTGGATGGTGCTGACCAGCTTCAAGACCGAGATCGACGCCTTCGCCACGCCGCCGCAGTTCTTCTTCACGCCCACGCTGGAGAACTACCTGACCATCCAGGCGCGTAGCGACTACTTCCACTTCGCGCTGAACTCGGTGGTGATCTCCTTTGGTGCCACCCTGCTCAGCCTGCTGCTGGCGCTACCGGCGGCCTACTCGATGGCCTTCCACGAGACCAAGCACACCCAGCGCCTGCTCTTGTGGATGCTGTCCACCAAGATGCTGCCGGCGGTCGGGGTGCTGGTACCCATCTACCTGCTGGCCAAGCAATTCGAACTGCTCGACAGCCGGCTGCTGCTGATCGCCGTCTACACCCTGATCAACCTGCCGATCGTGGTCTGGATGGTCTACACCTACTTCAAGGACATTCCCAAGGACATCCTCGAGGCCGCGCGCCTGGATGGCGCCACCACCTACCAGGAAATCGTCCGGGTGCTGCTGCCGATCGCCAAGGGCGGCATCGCCTCGACCATGCTGCTGTCGCTGATCCTGTGCTGGAACGAGGCCTTCTGGTCACTGAATCTGACCTCGTCCAACGCCGCGCCGCTGACCGCGCTGATCGCCTCCTACTCCAGTCCCCAAGGACTGTTCTGGGCCAAGCTGTCGGCCGTCTCGACGCTGGCCTGCGCGCCCATCCTGATCTTTGGCTGGATCAGCCAGAAACAACTGGTGCGCGGCCTGTCCTTCGGCGCCGTGAAATGAGCCGTCGCTGCGCTACTGCGCTTGCCGATCCGGCGTCGGAAGCTCGCTCGAAATGCTCATTTACCCGCGTAAACTGCGCTTTCTCGCGACCTTCCTCCTTGTCTCGCCTTCGCTCGCGACGCGCAGCGACGGCTCAAATAACAAGAGGATTCCTGTCATGGCCAATCTGAAAATCCGCAGCCTGCGCAAGGGCTTCGACTCGCTGGAAATCATCAAGGGCGTCGACCTGGACATCAACGACCGTGAGTTCGTGGTCTTCGTCGGTCCCTCGGGTTGCGGCAAGTCCACCCTGCTGCGCCTCATCGCCGGTCTGGAAGAGGTCAGCAGCGGCACCCTGGAACTGGACGGGCGCGACATCACCGAGGTCTCGCCAGCCAAACGTGACCTGGCCATGGTGTTCCAGACCTACGCCCTCTATCCGCACATGAGCGTGCGCAAGAATCTGTCCTTCGCCCTGGATCTGGCCAAGATCGACAAGCAGGAAGTGGAGCGCAAGGTCACCGATGCCGCCCGCATCCTCGAACTGACACCCCTGCTGGAGCGCAAGCCGCGCCAGCTCTCCGGCGGCCAGCGCCAGCGGGTGGCCATCGGCCGCGCCATCGTTCGCCAGCCAAAGATCTTCCTGTTCGACGAACCCCTGTCCAACCTAGATGCCGCCCTGCGCGTGCAGATGCGCCTGGAGCTGGCACGCCTGCACCAGGAACTGCAGGCCACCATGATCTACGTGACCCACGACCAGGTAGAGGCCATGACCCTCGCCACCAAGGTGGTGGTACTGAATGGCGGGCGGGTCGAGCAGGTCGGCTCGCCCCTGGAGCTCTATCACCATCCGGCCAACCTCTTCGTCGCCGGCTTCCTCGGCACGCCGAAGATGGCCTTTCTCAAGGGCAAGGTGCTGGCCACCGACGCCCAGGGCGTGGAAGTGGAGCTGGCCGCCGGTCCGCGCCTGCACCTGCCGCGGCGCGGTGACGGCCTGACGGTTGGCAGTCCGGTGACCCTGGGCATTCGCCCGGAACACCTGCGCCTGGCCGCCGACGGCCAGCTGCCGGTAATCAGCGATGTGGCCGAACGCCTGGGCAGCGACACCTATTGCCACATGGTCACCGAGGCCGAGGAGCCGCTGACCGTGCGCGTGCCGGGTGACTGCGCCGTGGCCTACGGCGAACGCCAGCGCCTGGCCCTGGACGCGGACTTCTGTCACCTGTTCGACGAACAGGGCCGCGCCGTGGCGCCGCTGCTGCGCCAGGCCGCCTGATCTCCCCTTCTCTCCTGGTCATGGCCGACCATGACCAGGAGCGCCTTCTGCCAGGATCCCTCTCATGAAACTCAATCGCCAGAATCTCGACCAGCTTCCCGCATACATCGCCAAGCCCTCCTACGCCGCCTGCCAGCTGCGTCAGGGCATCGTCCACATCGGCGTCGGCGGCTTCCACCGCGCCCACCAGGCCATCTACACCGAAGCCCTGCTCAACCAGGGCCGCGACCTGGACTGGAGCATCTGCGGCGTCGGCCTGCGCGCCGAGGACCGCGCCATGCGTGACGCCCTGGCCGGACAGGACTACCTCTATACCCAGGTGGTGCTGGCCGACGAGCCGGACACCGAGGTCCGCGTCGTCGGCGCCATCAGCGGCATGCTGCTGGCAGAGGAAGGCACCCAAACGCTGATCGACAAGCTGGCCCATCCCAGCACCCGCATCGTCTCCCTCACCATCACCGAGGGCGGCTACTGCATGGATGACAGCACTGGCGAATTCAACTTCAAACTGCCGCTGATCCAGCACGACCTGCAGCATCCCGGCGATCCGCGCAGCGTCTTCGGCTTCCTGCTGGCGGCCCTGGCCAAGCGCCGCGCCGAGGGCACCGGCCCCTTCACCGTGATGTCCTGCGACAACCTTCCGCACAATGGCCAGGTGACCCGCAAGGCCCTGCTGGCCTACGCCGGCCTGGTAGACGAAGAGCTGCACGGCTGGATCGCCGAGCACGTCAGCTTCCCTAACGCCATGGTCGATCGCATCACCCCCATGACCAGCACCGCCCATCGCGAGGCCCTGCTGGCCGAACACGGCGTCGAGGATGCTTGGCCGGTGGTCTGCGAGCCCTTCCTGCAGTGGGTGCTGGAAGACAAATTCGTCGCCGGCCGTCCGGCCTGGGAAGACGTCGGCGTGCAGTTCACCGATGACGTCACCCCCTACGAGGAGATGAAGATCAAGCTGCTCAACGGCAGCCACCTGGCCCTCACCTACCTGGGCTTCCTCAAGGGCTATCGCTTCGTCCACGAGACCATGGCCGACCCGCTGTTCGTGCGCTACATCCGCACCTACATGGACGAGGACGTGACCCCGCAGCTGGCCCCAGTACCCGGCATCGATCTCGACCAGTACAAGGACACCCTGATCGAGCGCTTCTCCAATCGCGCGATCGCCGACCAGCTGGAGCGCGTCTGCTCCGACGGCTCCTCGAAGTTTCCCAAGTTCACCGTGCCGACCATCAACCGGCTGATCGAAGACGACCAGGCCATGGATCGCGCCGCCTTGGTGGTGGCCGCCTGGGCGGTCTATCTGCGCGGCGTGGACGAGAGCGGGGCGACCTATCGCATCCCCGATCCGCGGGCCAACTACTGCGAGGAGCTGGTGCAGGATCAGAAGAACCTCACCGAGCGCCTGCTGGGCGCCGAGGAAATCTTCGGCAAGCACATCCCGAAATCCGCCGCCTTCGTTGCCGCCTTCGAGCGGCAGCTGTACAACTTGCGGACCCATGGGGTCAGCGCCACCTTGCAGACCCTGCTCGGCGACTAGCCTTGGCAAAACGCTGCCTAGGTAGCGTCGATGGTTCATACAAGCCCTAACAACAAGGAGCGGCCAGGCATGAAGTTTCTCGGGATCGACTGCGGTACCCAGGGCACCAAGGCGGTGATCCTGGATGTCGAGCGCGGCGTGGTACTGGGTGAAGGCAATGCGCCTCACCCCCTGACCGAGGGCGCCAATGGCCGTCGCGAGCAGAATCCGGCGGACTGGATCAGGGCACTGGTAGCGGCTACCCGCGCCGCCCTGGCCCAGGCCGGCAGCGATGGCCAGGACATCCTCGGTGTTGGCGTCTCGGGCCAGCAGCATGGTCTGGTGCTGCTCGACGACAGCGGCAAGGTGCTGCGTCCGGCCAAGCTCTGGTGCGACACCGAGTCCACCCCGGAAAACCAGCGTCTGCTGGAGCATCTCGGTGGCGCGGCAGGCTCCATCGAGCGCCTGGGTCTGGCCATCGCGCCGGGCTACACCGTCTCCAAGCTGCTCTGGACCAAGGAGCAGCATCCTGAGGTGTTCGACCGGATCGCCCAGGTACTGCTGCCCCACGATTACCTGAACTTCTGGCTGACCGGCCGGGCCGTGGCGGAATACGGCGATGCCTCGGGTACCGGCTATTTCAATGTGCGCACGCGCCAGTACGACCTGGAACTGCTGCGCCATATCGACCCCAGCGGTCGCCTGGAACGCGCCCTGCCGGCGCTGATCGAAGCCGACCAGCCGGTCGGGCGGCTGCGGCCGGAGGTCGCCAGCCAACTGGGCATCAATCCCCAGGCGCTGGTCTCCAGCGGCGGCGGCGACAACATGATGGGCGCCCTGGGCACCGGCAACAGCCGCGCTGGCCAGATCACCCTGAGCCTGGGTACCTCGGGCACCCTCTATGGCTACTCCGACGAACCCCGCATCAGCGAGCATCCCGCCGTGGCGGGTTTCTGCTCCTCCAACGGCGGCTGGCTACCGCTGATCTGCACCATGAACCTGACCAATGCCAGTGGCCAGATCCGCGAGCTGCTCGGTCTGGATCTCACCGAACTCACCCGCCTGGTGGCGGAATCACCCATCGGCGCCGAAGGGGTGCTGATGCTGCCCTTCCTCAACGGCGAACGGGTACCGGCACTGCCGACGGCGACCGCCAGCCTGCACGGCCTGACCGCCACCAACCTGACCCGCGCCAACCTGTGCCGGGCGGTGGTCGAGGGGGTGAGCTTCGCCCTGAGATACGGCTTCGACCTGCTGCGCGACCTGGGCATGCCCGGCGATACCCTGAGACTCATCGGCGGCGGCGCCAGGAGCCCGGTGTGGCGCCAGCTGATCGCCGATCTGATGAACACCCCGGTGGTCTGCCCGGTCCACGGCGAAGCCGCGGCCCTGGGCGGCGCCTTGCAGGCGGCCTGGTGCTGGAGTCGGGAACAGGGTCGTCCGGAATCGCTCGACAGCCTCACCGAACGCTGCGTGCACCTGGATCCGGCCAGTCGCGCCGAACCGGATCCCGCACGGGTCGCCGAATACGAGGCGGCCTACCAGCGCTATCGGCAGCAACTGCGGGAGAGCTACGGGGTAGCCTAGCGAGCGGAGGGGGTGGAAAACGCCAGGCGGTTTTCACCCCATGGAGACTCAGCCGTAGGTTGGGCTGAGCACCGCGAAGCCCAACAAAACACAGCCGTACCTTTACATCGTTGGGCTTCGCTGCGCTCAGCACCAACCTACGTCTCAGGCCTTGCCGATCGGCACGAAGGGCGCATCCAGCAGCCGGGCGAGATCCGTCGGTGCCAGGGCCACTTCCAGTCCGCGGCGCCCCGCACTGACATGGATGCTCGGCAGCTCCGCGGCGGACTCGTCGACAAAGGTACGCAGCCGCTTCTTCTGCCCCAGCGGACTGATGCCACCCACCAGGTAGCCGGTGCTGCGCTGGGCTTGCTCGGGCTTGGCTATCTCCAGCTTCTTCACCCCGGCCGCCTGGGCCAGGGCCTTGAGATCCAGGGTGCCGGCGACCGGCACGATGGCCACCAGCAGTTCCTGCTTCTCGCTCGCTGCCAGCAGGGTCTTGAACACCGTTTCCGGCGCCAGACCGAGCTTTTCGGCGGCTTCCAGGCCGTAGGAGGCGGCCTTGGGATCATGGTGGTAGCTCAGCACCTCATGGGGCACCTGGGCTTTCTTGAGCAATTCTATCGCCGGGGTCATGCCAGCACTCCTTGGGGATCGGCCACCTCGGCCCGCCCGCGGCCCTGCGCCTTGGCCCGGTAGAGGGCGAAGTCGGCGGCCTGCAGCCAGTGGGCAACGTCATCGTAGGCCCGGTCGAATCCGGCGACGCCGCAGCTCATGCCGACCCGCACGTTCTGCCGGTCGCCGGGGCTGCCCGCCTGCATCTCGTGGAGGCGCTCCTGCAGGCGGCGAATCAGATCCAGGGCTCGCTCGGGCGAGGTGTCGGGCAAGAGGATACCGAATTCATCGCCGCCAAAACGACCGGCGAGGTCACTGGTGCGGATGGTGCGCGCCAGCAGACCGGAAAATTGGCGCAGCATCTCGTCACCGGCCTGGTGGCCGAAGCGATCGTTGACCAACTTGAAGTTGTCCAGGTCGATCATCACCAGGCTGGCCTCGGCGCCACTGCGCTTGCAGCGGGCGAACTCGCGCTGCAGCAGCTGATCCCAGTGCGTTCTGTTATGCAGACCGGTCATGCCATCCTGCTTGCTGATCAGCTCCAGCTCCTGCTTGCGCCGCGACAGCTGCTGCGCCAGGCGAAAGCTCACCAGGCCCAGGGCCCAGGGGTAGGCGATGATCATCGGCAGGCAGGCATAGATCTGCGCGGTGGAGGTCTGGATGGCGACCGGATGGCGCAGCACGACCAGACCGGCCAGGATGCCCACCAGCTGTGCGAGCAGCCCCCGGCGCCAGAACGCCAGGCCACCGGCGCCGAGCATGTTCATACCGGTCATGGCGAGCAAGGTCACGCTGGGCAGGAGGTTGAAGCCCATGCTCGCTGCCCAGAAGCCGGCCGAGCCGCAGTCCAGCAGCAGATTGCCCAGTTCGGTGCGATAGGGGTCGCGAGCGCGCACCGCTCGCCAGTAGGCCAGCGGTGACCAGAGCAGCGCATTGGCCAGCAGCAGGATCCATAGCCCAATGGACACCGGCTGGGTGATCTGCACCGAGACGATGCAACTCAAGCTGAGCAGCAGACCGACCGCACGGGGTAGCCAGAGCCGCCGAGCGAAACCGCGGCCACGCGTGAGCACATCTGGCATTGGCAATCCCCACTGCGACGGACGATGAAAGGTCGCGCATTATCAGTGGATAAAGGCAAAACGCCAGCGACCCGCGACCTCAGCGTCGCTTTCCAAACGTTGCGACAAGCCTCAACACTGCCAGAAGGAAACATCGGGTGACACGCACTCCGGACGAACAGCCTTGAACCTCGGCCTGACCGGCCTCATCCAATGGTCAGGCCCGTCAAAAAGAGGAAGCCGCATGCAAGTCCAAGTGAACAGTGACCACAACATCGAAGGCAGTGCCGGTTTGCAGAATTGGGTGGCGTCCGTGGTGGAAGACCGCCTGGATCGCTTCGACGAACTCCTGACCCGCGTCGAGGTGCATCTCAACGACGAAAACGCTGGCAAGTCTGGCGCCCAGGACAAGCGCTGCCAGATGGAAGCGCGCATCAAGGGCCATCAACCCCTTTCGGTCACCCACAAGGCCGAGTCTCTCGATCTGGCCGTGGATGGCGCGGCGGACAAGCTGTTGCGAGCCATTACCCACCTGTCCGGTAAGCTTGAGAAAAAGCGCCTTTCCGGTGGCGAACTCAATGACCCCCTGGCCCTGGAGGATTCCGCAGAGTTCCAGGATTCCTTGCGGCAGGACGAATTCCTTGAACGGGAGCAACTGGCTCACGATCATGAGTTGAAGTAAGGCAACCTCGCGCTTCAGCCTACAACCGGGGCCGCTCATCGAGCGGCCCCAGTCTTTTCCACCCCGGTAAAAAGGATGCTCCATGCCCTCCCCCTTTCGCGTCGCCCTGATCGGCTATGGCTTCGTCGGTCAAACCTTCCACGGCCCGCTGCTGCATTCCATCCCCGGCCTCACCCTGGAACTGGTGGCCTCGCGGGACGCCGAGCGGGTGCACGCCGATCTGCCCGAGGTACGGGTGACCGCGGATTACCTGGCCGCCGTGCAGGATCCGGCCATCGACCTGGTGGTGATCGCCTCGCCCAACCAGACCCATGCGCCCCTCGCCAGCGCCGCCCTGGCCGCTGGCAAGCACGTGGTGGTCGACAAACCCTTTACCGTCACCCTCGCCGAAGCCCGACAACTGGCCGCCGAAGCCGAACAGGCCGGGCGGTTGCTGTCGGTGTTCCAGAATCGCCGTTGGGACAGTGATTTTCTCGGACTGCAGGAGGTGCTGGCCAGCGGCGCCCTGGGCGAACTGACCAGCCTGGAATCGCGCATCGAACGCTTTCGCCCCGAGGTGCGCACGCGCTGGCGCGAAGCGGCGCTGCCCGGCAGCGGTCTCTGGTTCGATCTTGGCCCCCATCTGCTGGATCAGGCGCTCTGCCTGTTCGGTCTGCCCGAGCGCCTGCAGGCAAATCTGGTACGGCAACGCGCTGGCGCCCTCACCGATGACTGGTTCCAGGTGCAACTGGACTACGGCGCCCGCCAGGTGACCCTGAGAGCCGGTATGCTGGCTGCTGGCGGTGTGCCGCGCTTTCTCGCCCAAGGTACCGCGGGCAGCTGGATCAAGCAGGGAGCGGATCGCCAGGAAGACGCGCTCAAGGCCGGCGTACGCCCCGGTGGTCCGGACTGGGGCCAGGATCCTGATTCTGGCTGGCTCATCACGGGCGATGGCGAACGCCAGGCATTGCCGACGCCAGCGGGAGATCACCGCCGCTACTACCTTGCCCTGGTCGAGGCTCTTGCCGGGCGCGCCGCCAATCCCGTCCCTCCCGCCCAGGCCTGCGCCCTCATGGCCCTGCTGGAAGCGGCACAGCGTTCCTCGGCGGAAGGTCGGGCGCTAGTGCCCGAGCTCACGGCTGCCGAACGCGCGTCCTACTGACCCGCCACCCACTGCGGACGCCGTCCCGCCAGGCGTTCGCCCAACTGGCGCAGGGTGCGCGAGAGACGACGCTCGATCCACTCGTAGCTGCCCCAGGCCAGCAGCAGGATCACCGGCAGGCAGACCGCCAGGGTCTGGTAGGGGCTCAGCCCCCACTGCTGGTGCAGCCAGTAGTCGCCCAACCAGAGCACGATGACGTGCACCAGGTAGACCGAATAGGACCAGTCCCCCAGTGCCTTGCACAGGCGTGAGCCGGCGAACCAGGGTTCGAGGATCACGCAGGCGCCCACCAGGACCGCGCTGGGCACGCCCCAGGTCAGCAGCCGCCAGGGATGGTCCGCCGGAAAGGCCACCAGACAGACCAGTGCCGCCAGAGCAGCCGTCAGGGCCAGCGGCTTGGAGCCGCGCAGGGCGCCGCGCCGATAGAGCGCCGCCAGGCTCACGCCTAGCAGGAACTCGAAGATGATCGGATTGCGATAGAAACTGCTGACGAAGGACTCGCGGGCCAGCACCAGGCTGACGAGGATCACCAGCAGACTGACCACGCCGATGCGCCAGCGCTCGGCCACGCCAAAGGACAGGGCAAACAGCAGGTAGAACAGCATCTCGAAGTTGAGCGTCCAGCCTACCGGCAGGATCGGATAATGGCCGAAGCCCGCCGGGTTCTCGCTGGGGATGAAGAACAGCGAGAGTAGTAGTTCCCGTGCGGCGATCCCGTAGACCGGCATCACGTCGCTGGCCAGATAGAGGATCAGCGCCGTCACCGCGGTGTACAGCCAATAGGCCGGGACGATACGGGCGATGCGGTGCCAGAGGAAGGTGCTGCGCCTGAGCGATCGGCCGGCGGTGGACAGGTAGATCACGAAGCCGCTGAGTACGAAGAAGATATCGACCCCGACCTGTCCCCGGGTCGAGAGCAGATGGCCGCCGAGGCTGTCGGCGTGGAAGTCGAAGAACACCTGCATGAAGTGATGAAAGACCACCAGCCAGGCGGCCAGGGCCCTGAGAGCCTGCAGTGAAACCAGCATTGTAGAACCTTTCCCTCCTCGTCCCGCCAGGCACGACCCAGCGCCGCGCCGTCATTGTGGACGGCCTGGGCGGATCGGGTGTTCCCGGGAAAAGGCGGGATTGCGCCGGATCACAGGCTGAACGGATCGATGCTCGACCCGTTCAGCGGCAGTTCAGGCGGCGGGTCTCATTGCAGGCTGAGACGCCAGGCGCGGTGGATCTTGGGATTGCGCGCGAAATCCGGATCCAGGGTGCTGGCGCTGATCTCCTCGACGCGATAACGCTCGGCGAGGCCGGCATCCAACTCGAACTTGCGGAAGTTGTTGGAGAAGTACAGCACGCCATTGCGACTCAGGTGGGCCATGGCCGAATCGATCAGGGCGACGTGATCGCGCTGGACGTCGAACACGCCTTCCAGACGCTTGGAATTGGAGAAGGTCGGCGGATCGACGAAGATCAGATCGTATTCGCCGCGATCGTTCTCCAGCCAGTGCAAGACATCGCCCTGCTCCAGGCGGTGTCGCTCGGAAAAGCCGTTGAGCGCCAGGTTGCGTCGAGCCCAGTCCAGGTAAGTCCGCGAGAGATCGACGCTGGTGGTGCTGCGCGCTCCGCCCACCGCGGCCTGCACCGTGGCGGCGCCGGTGTAGCAGAACAGGTTGAGGAAGCGCTTGCCCTGGGCTTCCTGACGCAGGCGCAGGCGCAGCGGGCGATGATCCAGGAACAGGCCGGTATCCAGGTAGTCGGTGAGATTCACCAGCAGCTTGGCACCCGCCTCCTCTACCTGCAGGAATTCACCCTGGGCCGCCTGACGCTCGTACTGCTTGGTGCCGCTCTGCCGCTCGCGCCGCTTGACCACCACCAGCGCCGGATCGATGTTCAGGGCCTGGGGAATGGCGGCCAGGGCATCGAGCAATCGCGCCTGGGCCTTGTCCGGATCGATGGAACGGGGCGGCGCATACTCCTGCACGTGCACCCGGTCACCATAGAGATCCACGGCCACCGCGTACTCGGGCATGTCGGCGTCATAGAGGCGATAGCACTGCACGCCCTGGTTGCGCGCCCACTTGCCGAGCTGCTTGAGATTCTTCTGCAGGCGATTGGCGAACATCTGCCCGCCTTCGCTTAGCTTGGCCGGTTCCGCCGCCTGACCGATGGCCGAGCGCTCACCGCTGCGGCTGCCGGTGACGAACTGGCGGGTCTCCACCTCGAACATCAGCAGCTTGCAGGGCAAGGCGCCGTTCCAGAAGGCGTATTGCTTGTGACTGCGGATCCCCATGCGCTTGCCCAGTTCGGGCGCACCGGTAAAGACCCCCGCGCGCCAGCCCAGGCAGGCCTGGCGCAACCGCTCGCCGAGATTCTGGTAGAGATACAGCAGACTGGCTTCATCGCCCAGGCGCTCGCCATAGGGCGGGTTGCAGATCACCAGACCGGTCTGGCCCTTGTCGGGCCGCGGCTCGAAGCTGGCCACCTCGCCTTGGTAGACCTTGATCCACTCGGACAGACCGGCGCGCTCGATGTTGTTGCGCGCCGGCTGGATCAGTCGGGGATCGGCTTCGTAGCCGCGGATCCAGGCCGGCGTCCTGGCCAGGCCAGCCGCCGCCCGCGCTTCGGCTTCCTGATGCAGCTGCTGCCAGAGCGCGGGCACATGGCCCAGCCAGGCGGAAAAGCCCCAGCGCTCGCGGCGCAGGTTGGGCGCGATGTCCGCCGCCATCAGCCCGGCCTCGACCAGGAAGGTACCCACCCCACACATGGGGTCGGCCAAGGCCCCGCCCGCCGCGGCCAGGGCCGGCCAGCCGGCACGGATCAGCACCGCGGCCGCCAGGTTTTCCTTGAGCGGCGCCGCCCCCTGCTGCAGGCGATAACCGCGCTGGTGCAGGCTCTGGCCGGAGAGATCCAGCGACAGGATGGCCTGACCCCGCTCCAGGTGCAGGTGGACGCGCAGGTCCGGGGCGACCTTGTCGACCGTGGGGCGCTGCCCGGTGCGTTCGCGCAGGCGGTCGACGATGGCGTCCTTGACCTTGAGGGCGCCGAAATGGGTGTTGTCGATGCCCGCGCCCTGGCCGCTGAAGCCCACCGCCAGGGTGCCGTTGGGCGCCAGGTGCTCTTCCCACTCCACGCCATGCACACCCAGGTACAGCCCCTGGGGGTCCTCTACCGGGAAACGGGCCAGCACCAGCAGCACCCGGTTGGCCAGACGCGACCAGAGGCACAGGCGGTAGGCGTCCGCGAGACTCGCCTCGCCGCGCACCGCCGCGGTCTGGCTACGGGCTTCCTGTAGACCGAGGCCCTGGGCCTCTTCCAGCAGCAGGGTCTCGAGCCCCTTGGGACAGGTGAGGATGAGTTGTTGCATCGCGGACATCGTTGAATCCATAGGTTAGCGAAAGGCGCTTCTCTGCCTTTGGTCGGATTGACCGGTAAGGACAGCGCCTCCCGTGAAAGTTTGACTGCGTCTCAACAAGCCGCAGTGACGGCATTCCAGCGGCGGTTTATCGCCATTTCATTTCGATTTGATTACGTCTTATAGCTAAAAGGTCGTTCCCAGCCAGGGTCTCATTGGTTAGTAATTGACCACCCGCAGCGCGAAGGTGCGGGGCGGATGTCAGGACGCCGGCTCTGGCATCCAGGCCTGCAACGGGCCATGGACAATCTGCAAGTCAACCTACGAGGGCACTACCCTATGAGAAGACTCAAGCGTGATCCAATGGAACGAGCTTTCCAGCGTGGTTATCAGCACGGCATTGTGGGCAAATCGCGGGACCTCTGCCCCTTCACCCAGGACGCCGTCCGGCAGGCCTGGCTCAATGGCTGGCGTGAGGGCCGTAGCGACCAATGGGACGGCTACGTAGGCACCGCCGGTCTTCAACGCGTGAATCAACTTCAAGCCGTAGGCTAATTCGATTTCACTAGCGGAAGCCCGAGGGCTTCCACCAGCGTTCTGGTTTTGTTCCAGTCAGATCCCTTCCCAGGATCAGGGACCCGGTCCCACGGGGGCTCCCAGCGAGCCCCCTATCCCTCAGCGGCGTGCTGCCGCGATCGCGTCCACGGCTTCGCGGATCAACGCCGGTCCGCGATAGATGAAACCGCTGTAGAGCTGCACCAGACTGGCCCCTGCGGCGATCTTTTCCGCCGCATCTTCCCCCGACAGGATCCCGCCCGCCGCGATGATCGGCAGCCGGCCACCCAGTTCGCCCGCCAAGACCCGTACCACATGGGTGCTCTTTTCCCGCACCGGAGCGCCCGACAGGCCACCAGCCTCGGCGGCATAGGGCAGATTCTCCACCCCTTCGCGCCCCAGGGTGGTGTTGGTGGCGATGATGGCGTCCATTCCAGCATCGCGGATCGCCTGGGCGGTCAGCACGATTTCCTCATCGGTCATGTCCGGGGCGATCTTGATGGCGATGGGCACCCGCCGGCCATGCTGGACCGCCAGGTCTTCCTGGCGCTGGCGCAGGGCTTCCAGCAGGCTCTTGAGCGCATCGCCGAATTGCAGACTGCGCAGGCCGGGCGTGTTGGGCGAGCTCACGTTCACCGTGATGTAGCTGGCATGGGCGTAGACCCGGTCCAGGCCGATCAGGTAGTCGTCCACCGCCCGCTCCACCGGGGTACTGGCATTCTTGCCGATGTTGATCCCCAACACACCCTGGAAGCGTGCCGCCTTGACCCGTTCGATCAGGGCGTCGACACCCGCATTATTGAAACCCATACGGTTGATGATGGCGTCGGCCTGTTCGAGACGGAACAATCGCGGCTTGGGATTGCCCGGCTGCGGCCGTGGCGTCACGGTGCCGATCTCGACGAAGCCGAAACCCAGGCCGGCGAAGCCGTCGATGGCGGCGCCGTTCTTGTCGAGTCCGGCGGCCAGGCCCACCGGATTGGGAAACTCCATACCCATGACCTGGACCGGCAGCCGACCCGGCCGTCGTCCGAGACCGGTCAGGCCCAGACGACCCGCGGCACCGATCAGATCCAGCGCCAGATCGTGCGATCCTTCGGGAGACATTTTGAAAAGCAGAGGACGGAGCGCGTCGTACATGGCGGACTCACAGGCAATTCGGAAAGCGCGCATTATACAGGCTTGCCAGCGGCCATACGTCGCTCGCGCCGGACTCGAACGGTCACTCGCACAAAAGATCCTACCTTTCGGGAATCATTTGACGATAGCGCGGTCTTTGCCACGCTAGAATCGGCCGTGCGTTCCTATCCGCCCCGGAGATCCCATGAGCAACAGTGCCAACCTCCTGGGCAGCCCCTGGTCTTCATTGGCCTTGCATCTGCATCCTTCCCTGGCCAGCCGCCGCATCCAGCGCTGCCTGGAGCGGCTGGCCGACGCCTTCGTCCCCTTGCCCGCGCCAACCGACAGCCTTTGGTGGGATGAAGGCCATCCGTTGCATCTGCTCCTCGGCCTGCCACGCGCCGCCCTGTCCGGTCCGACCCAGGAGATCAAGAGCCGGACCCATGCCTTGCTGAGTCAACTGGTGGTGGCTGAAACCGTTCAGGTCGCGGCCCTCGACCTGCGCGCCATCGATGGACTCTGCCAGCGTCTAGGCGACAGCACACCCGCGACGGTGGTGCAGCTGGAGGAGCTGGCCGCCCTGCCCGCGGCGCGCGAGCAGGTGCGGATCATCGGCTATCGGGATTTTCAGGCGGCGCTCTATCGCACCCTGCCGAATCTGTCTGCGGAACAGCCCTTGCGCTTGCGCCAGGCCAGCTGGCGCGGTACTCGGCTGTTCCTGGAAAACGACCCAGCTACCACGCTCGCCTTTGCCAGCATCATCGCCTATGCCCGGATTCGCGGCATCGCCGTGGAAGTGCCGGCGCAGATCCAGCGTCTGCGCCTGGATCCGGCGGCCATCGACCGCCTGCAAGAGGCCTTTGCCCTCTATGCCCTGCCCAACGCGGTCTGGAACCACCCGGATTTCATCCAGGTGCTGCTGGGGCTGAAGCTCGACTATGCGCGCCTGCCGCTGCCCGCACCGGGCCAGGATCTGGAATGGCTGCTGCTGCCCAACGAGGTGGCGAGCACCCGGGTCCTCGCCGAGATTCTCGAACGCCTGGGCGCGGCCGAGGTGACCGGCTATCTGAGGGCGCTCTAGCGATCACTCAGCAGGCGATGACCGCAGGCGCGTGACGCTGCCCCGCCGCCAGGAAGACCTCGAAGGCCAGCCGCTGGCCGGCCAGCATCGCCGGGTGCAGACGCGCATCGCGGCCGGCCTCGTCCAGGCGCTGCAGAAATCCCGGCCAGGCGCCCTGGGGGGGTACGTGGCCCAGATAGGCCCGGGCATCGCGTACCGCCTCATCGGGACTCTCGCCGGCATGGCGATCCAGCAACCGCGATCCCAGCCGAGATCCCTCCAGCACATAGGCCACCCCCCAGCACTCACCCTCATCGAGCAGACGCTCGAGGGCGACGGGTTCGGGCGGGGCGGCGGCCAGTTGCTGCAGATCTTCCCCCAGCACTTCGGTACGGCGACGCTCGGCCCAATCGGGCAGCAGACGCTGGATGCCGGAGCGCTCCAGGAGCGCTTCGAGGCCGATCAGCGCCTGGGCATGGGCTTGCAGAAAGGCGGTGTAATGGGGCCGGGTCTGCAGTGCATAGCGGCCGAAGGTCGCATCGACCTGCTCGTGCAGGGCACCGCCCTCGGCGCGCAACATTTCACGGATGGTGGACACGCAAATACCTCATGGTGACGGCGGCCTTCAGAGGGGCGAAGGCTGGGGCTTCTCGCCGCGCAGGGCTGCCTGCAGCCGTGCTGCCAGGTCCGCTTCGCGAAAGGGCTTGGGTACGATGAATGATTGTTCCGGATCGAGCTCGCCCAGTTCGGCGTAGCCGGTGATGAAGACCACCGGCAACTGTGGCAGCCGCTTGCGCACCTGACGGGCCAGTTCGGCACCGTTCATGCCGGGCATGGCGAAGTCCGCCAGCAACAGATCGATCTGCGGATCACGCTCCAGCGCGCTCAACGCCGCGAAGCCGTTGCTGGCTTCCACCACCTGATAGCCGAGATCGGCCAACAGGGCGGCGGTCACGTTGCGTACCGCGTGATCGTCGTCGACCAGCAGAATGCGGCGTTCGGCGGCCTGTTCGTCACGATCCATGGCGGGCAGCCCGATCGGATCCAGGGCATCCTCCGCCTCGGTACGGGGCAGATAGACCAGCACCGTGGTACCGCTGCCCATCTGCGTCTCGATGCGCACACCGCCACCGGACTGCTTGGCGAAGCCGAACACCTGGGCCAGGCCCAGACCGGAGCCCTTGCCCACCTCCTTGGTGGTGAAGAAGGGTTCGAAGGCCTTGGCCAGCACCTCTTCGCTCATGCCGGTGCCGGAATCCTGCACCGCCAGCAGCACGTACTCACCGGGTTCGGGTTCTTCGGGACGCTGGGGCGGCTCGCTGATGGTCTGGTTGGAGGTGCTCAGGCGCAGGGTACCGCCGACCGCCATGGCATCCCGGGCATTGATCGCCAGGTTGAGGATGATGAGCTCGATCTGGGTCGGATCGACCAGCGCATGCCAGCAATCGGCGCGCAGATGGGTCTCGATCCAGACGCTGCCACCCATGGTGCTGCGCAGCAGTTCGAGCATGCCCTCGACGGTTTCGTTGAGCTTGACCGGCTTGGGCGCCAGGCGCTGCCGGCGGGAAAAGGCCAGCAGCTGAGCGGTGAGCTTGGCGCCCCGCTCGCCCGCTTCGCGGATGTTCTGCACCCGCCCCTGGGTCTTGTCGCTGGCCGCTAGGCGCGTCAGGTCGCGCTCGAGGAAGCTGGCGCTGCTGAGCACCACGGTGAGCAGGTTGTTGAAGTCGTGGGCCACGCCCGCGGTGAGCTGGCCCACGGCCTCCAGCCGCTGCATCTGCTGCAGGGTCGCTTCCACCCGCTCGCGCTCGTCGATCTGCTCGCGCAATTGGCGATTCGCCGCGGCCAGCTCTTCCATCGCCAGGACTTCCGAGGAGATGTCGCGACCCGAGCAATAGGTCATGCCCGCATCCGGTACCGCCGTCCAGGAAATCCAGCGATAGCTGCCGTCGCGGTGACGGATACGATTGACGAAGCGCTGGCTGGTCGCGCCATTGGCCAGCTGCTTGAGTTCGTTGTCGGTGATGAAGCGTTCGTCGGGATGCACCAGCGTCAGCAGCGAGGAATCGAGCAGCTCCACGCGGGACCAGCCGAGATTCTCTTCCCAGGCCGGGTTGAGCGCCACCAGGGTGCCATCCGGCTTGCACACCAGCAGCAGATCGCGGGTGAGATCCCAGGTCCGATCACGCTCGCGGGTACGTTCTTCGACGCGTTCGCCGAGACTGACGTTGAGCCGCTCGAGCTTTTCCGCGGCATCGCGCTGCTGGGTGATGTCGAGCATCACCCCCAGGAAGCGGGTGCAGACGCCGCTTTCGAAAAAGGGCTGGCCACGGGTCTCGACCCAGCGCTGGGCGCCGTTGTCCAGACGGATGCGGTACTCGCTGCGGTAGTCGTCGTCGCGCTCGTCGGCACCCGCCTGGCGGACCGTGTCGAGAAAGCGTTCGAGGCCGTCGCTGCCGCACAGCCGTGCGAACACCTCGAGATCGACCACCGCATCGGCTGGCAGGCCGAACATGGCCTTGCAGCGTTCGTCCCAGACCAGGGTACGGCTGGCGGGCAGGTATTCCCACATGCCCAGTCGCGAGGCGTCCATGGCCAGGCGCGATCTGACCTCGAGACTGTGCAGGGCTTCTTCGGCCCGACGCCGCTCGCGGCGCTCGTGCACCACCAGCAGCGCTCGCTCGACGGCCTTGGCCAAGAGCTCCATGCTCTGCTTGAGCACATAGTCGTTGGCCCCTAGGCGCATCATTTCCACGGCGTGCACTTCACCGAAGATGCCCGAGACGAAGATGAAGGGCGTTTCCGGAGCCAGCGCTCGCGCCACCCGCAAGGCCTCGGCACCCGAGAAGCCTGGCAGGATGATGTCGGAGAGGATGATGTCGTAGGTCTGCTGGCTCAAGGCCAGGGTGAGACCGGTACGCTCATAGACGATCTTGGATTGCAGCTCGAATCCATGTCTTTCCAGCTCGATCAGAATCAGCTCGGCATCGAGCTTGCTGTCTTCTACCAGCAGGATCTTGATCTGTTTCGAGAGAGGCATAAACGGGCGTCGGCCTTGAATCTGTTCGCTCAGGGGAACCGGTTCGCGCATGTCTGCCTGTCGCGGATAACTGGATACGGATGAACTGAGCTTGCTCACTCGCTAGCGGCCAGTCCGCCTGGTGACACGTCGCGATCCTGGGGGCGGCTCATTGAGCACAGCCCAGAATACGCCGAGATCACTGATCGCGGCGACGAAATCACGAAACTCGACCGGTTTGACCACGTAAGCGTTCACGCCCAGTTCGTACGCCTTCTCGAGATCAGGTTCTTCGCGTGACGACGTCAGCATGACCACGGGGATGCTGCACAATTCGGGGGTACCGCGCACCAGTTCGAGCACCTCGAGGCCATCGACCTTGGGCAGCTTGAGATCCAGTAGCATCACCGCCGGATTACCAGGCTCCCGGTCAGCATGAGGCTCTCGCCGCAGCAGATAGTTCACCGCCTCGGCGCCGTCGCGGAGCACCACGACATCGTTGGCCAGCTGGCTGCGCTCCAGAGCTACCAGGGTGAGCTCCAGATCGTGCGGATTGTCTTCGACCAGCACAATGGGTTTGAGCATGAACAGAACTACCTTTTGTGTACCGGCGACGGTCGTTGTTTGGGAAGGGCGAAGTAGAAGGTTGCGCCCTCGCCGATGGCGCCCTCTGCCCAGACACGACCGTCATGGCGTTCGATGATGCGTCTGACGCTGGCCAGGCCGATGCCGACCCCTTCGAATTCGTCGGCGTGGTGCAGGCGCTGGAAGACGCCGAACAGCTTGCCCACGTAATCCATGTTGAAGCCGACGCCGTTGTCCCGGACAAAGACGATGTCCTCGGAATCGCTCGGCAAGGTGCCGATCTCGATCACCGCGGGGTCTTCGTAGCGACTGTATTTGATGGCATTGGCCAGCAGATTGCGCAAGGCGAGATGGACAAAGGCGGCGTCGGCGATGACCACCGGCAGGGGGCCGATGTGCCACTCCACCTGACGCTCTTCATAGTCCGGCGCCATTTCTTCACGGATGGCTTCCACCAAGGCCGTGAGGTTGACGTCGGAATAGCGAATAGCGGCCCGGCCCATCTGCGAAAAACTCAGCAGATTGTCGACCAGGCTGCCGGCGAAGCGCGCCGAGGAGCCAATGTTCTCCAGGAAGCGCCGACCGCGATCCGACAACTTGCCGCCTTCGATGTCGCCCAGCAGCTCGGCATAGCCGGCGATATGGCGCAACGGCGCACGCAGATCGTGGGAGACGCTGTAGGAGAAGGCCGCCAGCTCCTTGTTGCTGCGTTGCAGCTCTTCGGCCAGCTCGGCCATTTCTTCGGCCTTGCGCAAGACGATCCCGCGCACCGCGTTGCGCAGTTCGATGGCGCTTTCCAACTCCAGGGGGGACCAGGGCAGCGACAGACCACGTACCGTCTCCTGCCACAGCGCAAAGCTCTGTCGCGGCGACAGGCGCCCATCGCTGCCTTCCTGCTTGGTCGGGCGCCCCGCCCAGTTGACCACCTGGACCAGCTCGCTGCGGAACCAGATCAGGTAGTGGGAATGCAGTTCGGAAATGGGTACGGCGAGGACTCCGGCGGCATACCCGGCGAGCTCGGGCAGCTCGGCGATGTCCTTGGCCACGTTATCGGTGACGTAATGATCCTTGACGTTGACCGACAGCCATTCGACCAGGCTGTCCACCACCTCGCGCGGCGGCACCTGACCGATCAGCTCGGTACCGTCGGAGGAGATGATGGCGGCACCCTGGGCCCGGGCGAAATCCAGATAGACCTGCGGCAGTTCCAGCAGCCCCTGGCAGACACTGTCGCGGTCGGCCATGGCCGACAGCATCTGCACCATGGATTGGCGCAGGGCCAGACGGCGGTCGGATTCCGCGTGGGTCTCGGCCGCATCGATCTGCAGCGACAGCACCCGGCCAAACAGCTCGCAGGCGGTACGCGTCTGGAACGACACCCGCTGGGGCTGACGATCATGGCAGAGCACCAGCCCCCAGAGGCGGTCACCGACCACGATGGAGATGGACATGGATGCCAGGGTGCCCATGTTTCTCATGTACTGCAGATGCACCGGTGACACGCTGCGCAGCTGCGCGAAGCTGAGATCCAGCGGTTGCCCGGTCGATGGATTGATCGGCGGCTGCAGCGGCGAGGGCTGATAGCAGGCATTGCCGATCACCCGGATACGGTTGGCCAGGTACAGATGCCGGGCTTGGGCCGGAATGTCCGAGGCGGGGAATCTCAGCCCCAGGTAGGTGGGTACCCCCGGCGCGCACTCCTCGGCCAGGACCTGACCATGACCGTCGTCGTCGAAGCGATAGATCATGGTGTGATCGAAACCGGAGATACGCTTAGCTTCGCGCACGGCGAGCGTGGCGATGGCGTCGACGGTTTCCGCCTGATGCAGTTGCTCGATGAACACCCGCACCATGGGATAGAGGGTATTGAGGCCGAGTCGACTGTCCACCGGCGCCTCGAACTCGACGATCAGCACCCCGCCGAAGCGATGCATGAACAGGGCGAAGGTCTGCTGTCGCGATCCCAGGGTCACGTCACCCTGATAGATGGGATTCTGCTCTTCCTGGGTCAGGGCGCCAAGCATCGCGGGCAGATCTCGATCCGGCAGCAATTCGCCCAGGGTGCGTCCCAGCACCTCCTCCACGGCAATCCCGAGGTACTCGAGCACATTGGCGCTGGCCTGCACGATGCGCAGATCCGGCTCTTCCACGGCGAACAGGAAGCCATGTTCCTGGATACTGCCGGGAATGTGGATCGGCTCATTGGCACAATCGGCCAGAGCATCGGGCTGCGTCTTGGAGGGTGACTCGAGCGCCAAACCGGGAACCTCGTGTGATCGGGGAGAAACGCAGGGAAGAGGTGCGCAAAAAGGGAATCAAGAATCGTCCAGACTACCAGACCCTGGGCGGGAGGCGAAGCGAAACGGCACCCACCCTGACCACCTGCCCAAAAGGCGATAGCCCGTCCGGGGCAAGCCGGAATCTTCACCCCTGGCGTCTGGTCGGACCTGGTTTAGCCCCTGGAATCCATCCATGTCCCTGCGCCTCGCCCTCCCCCTGGCCACTCTGTTGCTGAGCCCACTCACTCAGGCGCAGTCCGTCTATGGCGAACGTCTCGAAGGCTTCGACTACGCTTTTCCGGTCAAGACCTTCAGCTTCGACTCTCAGCGCCAAGCGTTGGAAATGGCCTATCTCGATGTCGCGCCGAGCGGAAAACCGAACGGCCGAACCCTGGTCCTGCTGCACGGCAAGAACTTCTGTGCCGGTACCTGGGCACAGAGCATCCAGGTGCTGAGCGCTGCCGGCTATCGGATCGTGGCCCCGGATCAGATCGGTTTCTGCAAATCCAGCAAGCCGGCGCACTATCAGTACAGCTTCCAGCAACTCGCCGCCAATACCCGCGCCCTGCTCGACCACCTGGGCATCGCCCGGGCGACGCTGATCGGTCACTCGACCGGCGGCATGCTGGCGACCCGCTATGCGCTACTCTATCCCGAGGCCACCGAACAGCTGGTACTGGTCAACCCCATCGGCCTGGAGGACTGGAAGGCCCTGGGCGTGCCCTATCGCAGCATCGACCAGTGGTACGCCCGGGAACTCAAGACCTCCGCCGATGGCATCCGCGACTACGAGCGCAGCACCTATTACGCCGGCCAGTGGTCGCCGGACTACGACCGCTGGGTCGACATGCTCGCGGGTCTCAACAACGGGCCGGGCAAGGAGCGGGTGGCGTGGAACTCGGCACTGATCTACGACATGATCTACAGCCAGCCGGTGGTCTATGAATTCGCGCGATTGCGCATGCCCACCCTGCTGCTGATCGGCCAGCGCGACACCACGGCCATCGGCAAGGATGCCGCGCCAGCCGAGCTCAAGGCGCAGCTGGGCCGCTATCCCGAATTGGGCAAGGCGGCGGCGCGGCGTATCCCCCAGGCGACCCTGGTGGAATTCGAGGATCTGGGCCATGCGCCCCAGATGCAGGCGCCGGAACGCTTTCACCAGGCACTGCTGCAAGGGCTGAGTACCCTCAAGGCTCTCTCAACGCCGTCCAAACCCTGACCCGCTTCCACCGGTAAAAAAGGCGGCGCACCCGAGGGTACGCCGCCTTTTCATGGCACTGTCGGATCAGGGCGCCCGCGAGATCCAGTCGCGGGTACCCGTCGCCTCAGACGCTGCTGCTGGCCAGATCCGCCAGTTCACGACTGGCGACGCTGTACATCGCATAGTCCTGGCCGCTGGCATTGCGCAGATCCACCAGCAGGCCCCGCCAGCGCTCCACCGCCGCCCGATGACGTTCCAGCCACAGTGACAACCGGGCTTCCGGATCGCTCGGCGCCTCGCTCAGATTGAGCATGGCGACGGTGATGGTGCGCTGCTGCACATCCACCTCGTCGCGGAACGCCTCGCGGGCCAGGGCCTGCCAGGCATTGGCCACCGGCAGCTGGTTGAGCTGTTGCTGATACCAGGCCAGATCCAGCACATCGCCCGCCGCGAACCAGGTGGCCGCCACCGCCAGCGGATCCTGGGCGGTGACCTCCGCCGCCTGGATCACCGGCAGCAGCGTATAGATGTGGTTGGTCCCGGCGACCACGCGCGCCAGCAGCTCGGGTACGCCCGCCTCGGTATAGGCGCGGAAGCGCTCTTCCCAGTCCTGGCGCGGTTCGCCTTGCAGCAGTTCATCCAGGCGTACCCCCAGGGCGGCGATGCGTGGCCCGAAGAAGGCCGCCACGGCCCCGGCATCCAGGCCGCTGCGATGGCTGCGCAGGAACCAGCGGGTGGCCCGGCGCCCCAGGCGCATCAGTTCGCTCATCAGACGCAGCTGCAGGTCAGCCGGCACCTGATGATCCAGGGCTTCCACCTGACGCCACCAGTGCGGCAGGTGCAGCACGTCGCGCATCACCACATAGGCCCGGGCGACATCGGCCGCGCTCATGCCGGTGGATTCGCACAGGCGCTGCACGAAGGTGATGCCCATGTGGTTGATCAGGTCGTTGGCGATCTGGTTGGCGACGATCTCGCGCTTGAGGCGGTGGCGCGCCATGGCCTCGGGAAATTGCTCGGTCAGGCGTTGCGGGAAGGCGCCCTGCATGTCGCGGGCGAGGTAGTCATCATCCGGCACCGAAGAGGCCAGCAACTGTTCCTTGAGGTCGATCTTGCTGTAGGAAATCAGCACCGACAGCTCGGCCCGGGTCAGCCCCTGTTCCTTGGCCGCGCGTTCGGCGAGCACCTCATCGCTGGGCAGGAATTCGAGGGTACGATCCAGCTTGCCGCGCCCTTCGAGATCCACGATCAGTCGCTGGTACTCGGCCAGGTGGGTCCGCGCGCGATACTCCGCCAGGGACAGGGCCCCGGTCTGCATGTAGTTGTTGGCGACCACCAGCTCGCCGACCTCGTCGGTCATCTCGCCCATCAGCGTATTGCGCTGCTTGACGGTCATGTCGCCGGCGGAGACCACATCGCCCAGCAGGATCTTGATGTTGACCTCATGGTCGGAACAGTCCACGCCCCCGGCGTTGTCGATGAAGTCGGTGTTGCAGGCGCCGCCGTGCAGGCCGAACTCCACCCGCGCCAGCTGACTCATGCCCAGGTTGCCGCCCTCGCCGATCACCTTGGCGCGCAGGTCGCAGCCATCGACGCGCAGACCGTCGTTGGCCTTGTCGCCGATATCGGCGTGGGTTTCGAAGCTGGCCTTGACGTAGGTGCCGATGCCGCCATTCCAGATCAGGTCCACCGGCGCCTTGAGCAGGGCGTTGATCAGCTCGTTGGGCGTCAGGTGATCGGCGGTCAGTTCGAAGCGCGCCTTCATCTCGGGGCTGATGGCGATGCGCTTGGCACTGCGCGGGAAGATGCCGCCGCCCTGGGAGATCAGGCTGGCGTCATAGTCGGTCCAGCTCGACCGCGGCAGGTTGAACAATCGCTCGCGCTCGACATAGCTGCGCTCGGCGTCCGGGTTGGGATCGATGAAGATGTGCAGGTGGTTGAAGGCCGCCACCAGCTCCAGGCTACGCGAACGCAGCAGGCCGTTGCCGAAGACGTCGCCGGCCATGTCGCCGATGCCCACCACGGTAACCGGATCGGTCTGGACATCGATGCCGCGCTCACGGAAGTGACGCTGCACGCTGACCCAGGCACCCCGCGAGGTAATGCCCATCTTCTTGTGGTCATAGCCCGCCGAACCACCGGAGGCGAAGGCGTCGTCGAGCCAGAAACCGTAGTCCTGGGCGATGCCGTTGGCGATGTCGGAGAAGGTCGCGGTGCCCTTGTCGGCCGCCACCACCAGATAGGGATCGTCGCCGTCGTAGCGCACCACCGCGGCCGGCGGCACCACCTCGCCATCCTTGAGATTGTCGGTGATGTCCAGCAGACCGCTGATGAAGATGCGGTAGCAGGCGATGGCCTCGGCCTGGATCTCGTCACGGGAGCCACCGGTGGGTAGCCGGCGCGGCACGAAGCCACCCTTGGCGCCCACGGGCACGATCACCGAATTCTTGACCTGCTGCGCCTTGACCAGGCCCAGCACCTCGGTGCGGTAGTCTTCCTCGCGATCCGACCAGCGCAGGCCGCCACGGGCGACGTTGCCGAAGCGGAGGTGCACCCCTTCCACGCGTGGGCTGTAGACGAAGATCTCGTAGCGCGGCACCGGGCGCGGCAACTCGGGAATGGCCTTGGGATCGAGCTTGAAGCTGAAGTAGGCCTTGGGCTTGCCGGCGGCATCGGTCTGGAACACGTTGGTTCTCAGGGTCGCCTTGATCAGGTCCAGATAGCGCCGCAGGATGCGGTCTTCGTTGAGCACCGCGACGTCGTCGAGGGCGCTGAGGATGGCCTGCTCCAGCCGCTGCTGCTTGTCGTCCAGGTCTTCGCTGGTCATGCGCCGCGCCAGGTAGAACTTCATGCGGAACAGCCGCACCAGTTCCCGGGCGATGTCGACATGAGCGTTGAGGGTGGCGGCGATATAACCGATGTCGAAGCCGATGCGGATCTGCTTGAGATAGCGCGCATAGGCCCGTAGTACCGCGACGTCACGCCAGGGCAGCCCGGCGGTCAGTACCAGCCGGTTGAAGCTGTCGTTTTCCGCCTGGCCGTCCACCACCTGGACGAAGGCGTCCTGGAAGGTGTCGTTGAGTTGCTGCAGATCCAGCTCGAGGCCGGCCACGGTGGTGAAGGCGAAGTCATGGATCCAGTAGCGGCGGCCATTGCGATGACGCAGCTCGTAGGGGAATTCGCCGAGCACGCGCAGGCCGAGATTTTCCAGGATCGGCAAGACGTCCGACAGCGCCAGGGGCGTGTCGGCGTGGTAGAGCTTGCAGTGCAGAATGTTGTCGCCGGTCTGGGTCAGCGGCTGGTAGAAGCCCATGGCCAGACGGCGATCGTCCTTCAGGGCCAGCAGGTGCCGCATGTCCACCACGGCCAGGTGCGGCGCGAAGCGCTCGCGGTAGCCGGCCGGGAAACCCAGCGGGTAATCGGCCAGGATGGAGGTGCCCTGGGCTTCGCCGAAGCTGTCCACCATCAGGCTGGCGAAATCGTCCTTCCAGCTGCGGCAGGCCTGCACCATCTCCTGCTCCAGGCGCGCCGGATCGACATCCTGGGGCTGCAGGGGATCGACGCGCAGGATGAACTGCACCCGCGCCAGCACGGATTCGGAGAAGAAGGTCCAGAATTCGCAGTCGGTGCCGTGCAGGCGATCCATGAGGATCTGCTGCATGCGCTGGCGGACTTCGGTGGAGTAGATGTCGCGCGGCACATAGGCCAGGCAATAGAAGAACTGGCCATAGGGATCGCGGCGCAGGAAGACGCGCACCTTGCTGCGTTCCTGGATCTGCACGATGGCCATGGCGGTGCTAAAGAGATCGTCCACCGGGGTCTGGAACAGATCGTCCCGCGGCAGGCCTTCGAGCACCTGCGCCAGTTCCTTGCCCAAATGGGCGCTGCTGTCGAAATCGGCGCGGCGGCGCACCTCGTCCACCTTGCGGCGGATATAGGGGATCTCGCGCACGCTGTCGTTGTAGACGCTGGAGGTATAGAGGCCCATGAAGCGATGCTCGCGCACCACCCGGCCATTGGCGTCCACCTCGCGCAGGGAAACGAAATCGGGATAGGCCGGACGATGCACCCGGCTCGGGTCGGCCGCCTTGGCAAAGGACAGTAGCACCGGCTCGCGCAGGTAACGCAGCGGATCACCGGACAGGCTGATCTCGGCCGTCTCGGGACGGCCGCGCAGCCGCCGCGACAGCCCCAGCAGGGAGTCGGGCAAATAGCGTTGCACCGCGGTCTCGCCATCGCCTTCGACGGTGAATTCCTCGTAGCCGAGGAAGGTGAATCTGTCGTTGCGCAGCCAGTCGAGGAAGGCCTTGACCTCGGCCAGCTCCCCCTCCTCCACGCCCGCCGGACGACGATCCAGCCAGGTCAGCAGGTCGCCGACCTTGGCCTTCATGGCGGCGAAGTCACCCACGGTCAGGCGGACCTCGCCGAGGATCTCCTGCAGCGCTGCCTCCAAGGCGCGCAACTCGCTGGTTGCCGCGCAGCGGTCGATCTCAAGGAACATCAGGGCTTCGCGGGTCACTCCTTCGCCCTGCTGGCCCTTGGGCAGCAGCTCGAGCAGACGACCCTGGGCATCTCGACGGACGCTGAGAACGCTGTTCTGCAGGGTATGGACGCTGTAGCCCTGGCGATTGAGTTCCATGCGCACCGAATCCACCAGGAACGGCGAATCGGCGTGCAGCACCTCGACCACAGTGTGGCTCGATTGCCAGCCGTGTCGCTCGTAATCCGGATTGAAGACCTGCACCCGCGGCTCGGCCGGATCGAAGACGTCCAGCAGGCGCCAGGCCGACAGCACGCAGCCGACCAGATCGGACAGCCGACGTTGGGTGAGTTCTTCCAGCGGGACGATGCCGAAGAACTGGGCGGTGAAGCGATCCAGTTGTTCGAGGGCATCCCCTTCGACATGGGCCGCGAGGGCATTCTTGAGTTGTTGTTGGAAATCCGCTTGGCTGGCAGCGGTGAAAAACGCCATAACCGTACTCCGTCCTGAAGGTGCTGTGGGCTTCGCTCCGCAGAGGACAGGCCTCTCCCGGAGCGAGTTCCACAAGGGACGAGGCCGGACTGCACCAAAAAAGTGCAAGGATGCAGTGCCGCTAGAGTAGCCGGCAAAGCCGCCTGCGCACGTATGTCAGGGCGACAACAAGATTCAGCTGCGGAACGGATCTCAATAGTGTGGCGGCGGGGCTTCGTCCGGCATGCCGCCACCCCCTGCGCTCTGCAACTCCGCCTGGCGTTCGGCCAGCATGCGGATCTGCGCCGCGCAACGATCCAGGGTCCGCTGCTGCTCGACGATGATGTCGTTGAGGGTCTGGATGGTGTCGTCCTGGAACGCCTGGCGCATCTCCAGGTCGGCGATACGTTCTTCGAGGGTCATGCCTGTGCCTCCTGTTCGAGCAGCCCCTGCCAGCGCTGCGCGGCCGCGCGGCCGGCGGCTTCGCCATAGGGCTCACGTGGCGAGTGCCCCCATACCGGGCCGGGCCAGGCCGGGTCACCTTCCTGCCGCAGCAAAACATGCAGGTGCAATTGCCTGACGATGTTGCCCAGGGCACCGATGTTCAATTTTAGATCTGGCTGAGCGCCACGCAACACCTGGGCAACAAGTGTCACCTCTCGCCACAGTTGCACCTGATCCTGGGGTGACAGATCGAGGACCTCGGTAACACCTTCGCGCCGGGGTACCAGCACCAGCCAGTCATAGCGGCGATCGTTCAGCAGCAACACCTGGCACAGCGTCAAGGACGCCACTTCCAGGGAATCGCTCGCCAGTCGTGGATCGATTTGGAACATCTCATCTCCTGCCAACACAGGTCAGCACTAAAAGTGTGCATGACTTTGGGTGAATGAAACCTTTGGTGTCACAAAGGTGCAATCAGTCCTTCCGAAACTGCCCATTGCCTGGAGAACAACCGAGCGATAGACAGGCGGGCACAGGAATTGCCGTTTTGTGCACGCTTTTTGCTATCACGATCCGGGTACGACGATCGGAAGGGAACTCTTAAAGAATTTTCTTAAGAGTCTTGGTTAATCCGCTCATCACACGCAAAATTTTGATGAAGCCTATCGCCCCTCCAAGAGAGGTGCTATATGTGCCGCCATTAGAACAAACAGCCACGGCTGACACGATGGCTGACTTTCAACCCAAAGGAGCATTTCTGATGCAAGCGATGAAGTGGAGCATTCTCGCCCTGGCCGTAGCCGCAGGGACCACTCAACTGGCTTTCGCCGACCAGCAGTCCGAATCCAAGGGCTTTGTCGAAGACAGCAAGCTGACCCTGTTGAACCGTAACTATTACTTCAACCGGGATCGTGATGGTGGAGCGAATGACCGGCGCGACTGGAGCCATGGCTTCCTGCTCAATTATGCATCGGGCTTCACTCAAGGTGTCGTTGGGTTTGGTGTCGACGCGAGCGGTTATTTGGGTCTGAAGCTGGACGGTGGTGCGGGTTACGCAGGAACCGGCAACTTGCCGGTCGGCAGTGATGGTAGCTCCAGAGACGAGTATTCCTTTGCCAACGCCGCCGTCAAAATGCGCATTTCCAATACAGTCCTGAAGTATGGCTATCTGCAGCCGACTTCGCCGGTCTTCGCTTTGGGTGGTAGCCGCCTGTTCCCCGCAACTGGTACCGGCTTCATGCTGACCAGCGAAGAGATCAGCGATCTGTTCCTGGAGGCTGGCTATTTCACCGATGCACGCGATGGCGTAAACACGTTCCACAACGGTGACATCGGTACGAGCTACTCGGGCGCGCTGGCCGACTCGGCCACCTATGCAGGCGGCAAGTACAAGATCAACGATCAGCTGAGCGCCTCGCTCTATTACGGCAATCTGGAAGATATCTGGAATCAGTACTACGCGAACGTGAACTATGTGGTTCCGTTTGGCGCCAGCCAAGCGCTCACCTTCGATGCGAACTACTACTACACCAAGGATACCGGTAACGCCAAAGCCGGCGATATCAGCAACAACACCTACTCCTTGGCCGCTGCTTACTCCTTCGATGCCCACACCATTACTCTTGGCTTCCAGAAAGTGAATGGCAATACGCCCTTCGACTATGCGGCAGCTGGCTCTACCAATGGCGGCGGCGACGGTATCTTCCTGGCCAACTCCATACAGTTCTCTGACTTCAACGCCCCCGGTGAAAAGTCATGGCAACTGCGCTACGACCTGAACATGGCTACCCTAGGCGTGCCGGGTCTGAGCTTCATGACAAGATATGTTCGGGGCACCGACATCAAAGACAGCACCAACGGCGTCTACAGTGCTTATGGCGATGGCGACAAAGAATTCGAAACCAACGTCGAAGCCAAGTACGTGCTGCAGAGCGGCCCGGCCAAGGACCTGTCCTTCCGCATCCGTCAATCCTGGCACCGTGGCGATGCCAGCACCGGCAGCGGCGGCAGCGGCAACATCAACGAGTTCCGCCTGATCACCGAGTACCCGCTGAGCATCCTGTAAGGGACAGCGTCACTCGCACGATCCAGCAGCCCGGCATTCGCCGGGCTGTTCTTTTCCGGCCTCCGGTCGGCGCCGCCTGCGTCCCTGTACGCCCTGCCCCACCCCGCCGTACAATGCCGGTCCCGTCTCGATGCCGACAGACCGCCTAGCCATGCGTACCAGTCAGTTCCTGCTGTCCACCCTCAAAGAAACCCCTTCCGATGCCGTGGTGATCAGCCACCAGCTGCTGCTGCGTGCCGGCATGATCCGCAAGCTGGCCTCCGGTCTCTATACCTGGCTGCCGCTGGGCCTGCGCGTGCTGCGCAAGGTGGAGGCCGTGGTGCGCGAGGAAATGAACGCCACCGGCGCCCTGGAGGTGCTGATGCCGGCGATCCAGCCCGCCGAGCTGTGGCAGGAATCCGGTCGCTGGGAGCAGTACGGCCCCGAGCTGCTGCGTTTGAAGGACCGTCATCAGCGCGATTTCTGCGTGGGCCCGACCCATGAGGAAGTCATCACCGATCTGATGCGCAACGAGCTGAACAGCTACAAGCAGCTGCCGATCAACCTGTACCAGATCCAGACCAAGTTCCGCGACGAGATCCGCCCGCGTTTCGGCCTGATGCGCGGCCGCGAGTTCGTAATGAAGGACGCCTACTCCTTCCACCTGAACCAGGCGTCGCTGCAGCAAACCTACGACGCCATGTACCAGGCGTACTGCAATGTCTTCACTCGTCTGGGTCTGAATTTCCGTCCGGTGCAGGCCGACAACGGCTCCATCGGCGGCAGCGGCTCCCATGAATTCCACGTGCTGGCCGGCTCCGGTGAAGACGACATCGCCTTCAGCGACAGCTCCGACTACGCCGCCAACATCGAGAAGGCCGAGGCCCTGCCGCGGGAAACCGCGCGTGGCGCCGCCACCGAAGAATTGCGCCTGGTCGATACCCCCGACACCAAGACCATCGCCGATCTGGTGGAGAAATTCGGTCTGGCCATCGAGAAGACCGTGAAGACCCTGGTGGTTCGCGGCGCCGAGGAAGGCAAGCTGGTCGCCCTGGTGGTGCGTGGCGATCACGAACTCAATGAGATCAAGGCAGCCAACCTGCCGGAGGTCGCCAGCCCCCTGGTGTTCGCCACCGAGCCCGAGATCCGTGCCGCCATTGGCGCCAGCCCCGGCTCCCTGGGCCCGATGAATCTGTCGATTCCCTGCGTCGTCGATCGCTCGGTCGCCCTGATGAGCGACTTCGGCATCGGCGCCAATCAGGAAGACAAGCACTACTTCGGCGTCAACTGGGAGCGCGATCTGCCGCTGCCCCAGGTCGCCGACCTGCGCAACGTGGTGGCCGGCGATCCGAGTCCGGATGGCCAAGGTACCCTGGTGATCAAGCGCGGCATCGAAGTGGGTCATATCTTCCAGCTGGGCACCAAGTACAGTGAGGCCATGAAGCTGTCGGTCCTGGGCGAGGAAGGCAAGCCTACCCTGCTGACCATGGGCTGCTATGGCATTGGGGTATCCCGCGTGGTCGCCGCCGCCATCGAGCAGAACCACGACGAGCGCGGCATCCGCTGGCCGGCCGCCCTGGCGCCCTTCCAGATCGCCCTGGTGCCGATGAAGTACGAGAACGCGGCAGTGAAGGAAGCCACCGATCGCCTCTATGCCGACCTCAAGGCGGCCGGCTTCGACGTGCTGCTGGACGACCGCGACAAGAAGACCAGCCCTGGCGTGAAGTTCGCCGACATGGAGCTGATCGGCATCCCCCATCGTCTGGTGGTAGGTGAGCGCGGTCTCAATGAAGGTCTGGTCGAATACAAGGGCCGTACCGACAGCGAAAGCCAGAATGTCGTCCTGGCCGAGATCGTCGGCTTCCTCAAAGCCCGCTGAGGGCTACCGCTCCAGGTCAGGCGTCCGTGCGCCTGACCTGGAAGTCGGTGAAGCCTGCGCAGGCCACCTCCTCCAGCTCTACCCCGGTCACCCGCGCCGCTGCCGGTCCCTGCCAGAGCCACGCTTCCAGTCTGGCGAGCGCCTCGGCCGGGCCTTCCAGATGGCACTCCACCCGGCCATCGGCCAGATTCCGCACCCAGCCCGTGACGCCCAGCCGCTGCGCCTCCTGACGCGTGCTCTCGCGATAGTAGACGCCCTGAACGCGGCCACTGATCAGGCCGTGACGCGCCGCTCTGTCCATCATCGCGAGGCTCCCCGCTCTTCCAGCACTGGCGCGACCTTGAGCCAGTGAGCCACGCTCCCGGCCAGCAGTTCATGACGCTGCGCCTGCAGTCGGGTGAAGGCCTCCTGCAGCTGCGGATACCAGTCACCGGGAAAGCGTTCGGCGGGCGGCCAGCAATCCGGCGCGGGCGGCGCCCAGGGCGCGCGATCCAGCAGATCCAGGAGCGCATAGCCATGCAGATCGCGGCAAAGCACCCAGTGACCGCTGTCGTTCTGGCACACCAGGCGCTCCTGCTGCAGGAAGGCCAGCACCGCATGCCATTCGTGCTCCGGTAGCTTCCAGCCCGCCTGGTGCAACCGCCCCAGGTGCAGACTGGAACCGCTCTGCTGGCGCTCCAGAAAGGCGCGCAGCACGGCGAGCAGGATGAAAAAGGCCGGCAGCGGCGCGCGGCGCCAGTGATGGGTGGTGGACAGGCTGCAGACCACCTCCGCCCCCAGCAGCACGATCAGCCAGCAGACATAGATCCAGACCAGGAACAGCGGCACTGTGGCGAAGGCGCCATAGATCAGCTGGTAGCCGGGAAAGTAGAAGACATAGAGACCGAACAGACTCTTGGCCGCCTCGAACAGCACCCCGGTCAGGGCACCGCCGATCAGCGCGTGGCGTAGGGGTACCCGTGTGTTGGGCACGGCGGCGTACATCAGGGTGAAGGCGGCGATGCTGAACAGCAGTGGCGTGACCTTGAGCAGCATCTGCGCACCGGACATACCGTAGGAGCCAAAGACCAGGGCCACCGAGGCCAGATAGGTGCTCATGGCGAAACCGGCGCCCAGCAGCAGGGGGCCCAGGCTGAGCACCGCCCAGTAGAGCAGGAAGCTGGAGACCCCGCGCCGCGGGATGCGTACTCGCCAGATGTCGTTGAAGGTCTTTTCCACCGTCACCAGCATGAAGAAGGACGTCACCGCCAGCAGGGCCACGCCCAGCCAGGTCAGGTGCCGCGCCTGCTCGATGAAGTTGCGCAGGTATTCTTCCAGGGTCGCCCCGGTGGAGGGCACGAAATTGCGGAAGATGAAGGCCTGGATCTGCACTTCCGTGCCCTGGAAGGCGGGTATCGCCGAGAGCATGGCGAAGGTCACGGTCATCACCGGGACCACCGCGAACAGGGTGGTATAGGTCAGGGCCGCGGCATTGTTGGGCGCGCGGTCTTCGATGAAGCGGTCGGCGAGGTAGCGAACGAAGGACAGCAGTTCACGCAAGCGGGCCGGCATTGGCGGTTCCTCGAAAGGCACGGTCAAGGGCTGGCGCGGCAGTCCTCGCCAACCCGCTACAATGGCCATCTTACCTTCTATGGATCAGCCCATGAGTGAAATCGTCCTCTATCACAATCCGCGCTGCTCGAAATCGCGGGCGGCGTTGGCGCTGCTGCAAAGCCGCGAGCTAGCCGTGTCGGTGGTGCCCTACCTGGACACGCCGCCGGATGCCGCGACCCTGCGCGCACTGCTCGCCAACCTGGGCCTGGAGGCGCGCCAGTTGCTGCGTACCGGCGAGGAGATCTATCGCGAATTGAACCTCGCCGATCCGACGCTGGACGAAGACGCCCTGATCGCGGCCATGGCTGCCCACCCCAAGCTGATCGAGAGACCCATCGCCGTGCGCGGCTCACGCGCCGTCGTCGGTCGTCCCCCCGAGCGTGTCCTGGAGATCCTGCAATGACCCCCGAAGCCTATGTCCTGGTGCTCTACTACAGCCGCCATGGCGCCACCGCCGAGATGGCCCGCCAGGTCGCCCGCGGGGTGGAAATGGGCGGCATGGCCGCGCGCCTGCGTACCGTGCCGGCGGTGTCCACCGAGTGCGCCGCCGTCGCCCCGGCGGTGCCCGAGCAGGGTGCGGTCTACGCCACCCTCGACGACCTGCGCGACTGCGCGGCCCTGGCCCTGGGCAGTCCGACGCGCTACGGCAACATGGCCGCCGCCATGAAGTATTTCCTGGATGGCACCAACAGCCTCTGGCTGACCGGCGCCCTGGTGGACAAGCCTGCCGGCGTCTTCACCTCCACCGCCAGCCTGCACGGCGGCCAGGAGAGCACCCTGCTGTCCATGGCCCTGCCGCTGCTGCACCACGGCATGCTCATCACCGGCCTGCCCTACAGCGAGAGCGCCCTGCTGGAAACCAAGGGGGGCGGTACGCCCTATGGGCCGAGTCATTTCGCCGGGGCGGATGGCAAGCGCGCGCTAGACGAGCAGGAAACGGCGCTGTGCCGGGCACTGGGCAAGCGCCTGGCGACCCTGGCGGGGCGCCTGCAAAAGTAGCGGTAGCCGGCACGGCTACCAGCCCATGATTTCCTTGACGAAGGGAATGGTGAGCTTGCGTCGCGCCTGCAGCGAGGCCTGATCCAGGCGTTCGAGCATGTCGAACAGGGCGTCCATGCTGCGGGTGTTGCGCGAAAGGATGAAGCGGCCGACCTCGTCGGTCAGGTGCAAGCCGCGGCGGGAGGCGCGCAGCTGCAGGGCGCGCAGCTTGTCTTCGTCGGACAGGGGTCGCAGCTGGAAGACCAGCGCCAGGGTCAGGCGCGACTTGAGATCGGCCAGCTGCACCGGCAACTGCCGCGGCGAGGCGGTACTGGAGATCAGCAGCCGCTTGCCGGCATCGCGCAGTCGATTGAACAGATGGAAGAGAGCCTCTTCCCAGCGCCGCTGGCCGGCCAGGGCGTCGAGATCGTCGAGGCAGACCAGTTCGCACTGCTCGAGATTGTCGAACAGCTCGACGCCATAGTCGGCCAGTTCACCCATGGGCAGGTAGATGGCCCGCTCGCCCAGTTCCTCCAGGCGGTGACAGGCCGCCTGCATCAGATGACTGCGACCGGCGCCGGCGCCACCCCAGAGATAGATCAGACTTTCCGTCCAGCCGGCATCGGCGTCGCAGAGACGCTCGACATAGCCGAGCGCCGCGGCATTGGCGCCAGGGTAGTAATTGACGAAGGTGGCGTCGTCACGCAGACGAATGCCCAGGGGCAGCTGTAAAGGCATCATGCCAGCTCGAACGGCTCTTGGCAGTTTCGCGAGGGCGCCAAGTCTAACCAAATCCCGGGTCCCTCGCAGCAGCCGCTTCAGTCTTGGGTGTCGGCCCTCATGGCCAGCGGAAATACAGGGTGGTACGCGCCGGCTGGGCGGACGGCGCCGGCTGGGCTGCCGGAGCGGTCGGCGTGACGGTGGCGTCCACCGGAGCACCCGGCGTCGCCGGTGCGGGGGACGCGGGGGCGGCCGGCGCGGAAGTCGGCTGCAGACCGGCCAGGCCAAGCTGTGCCTGGAGCTGGTCGGGATTGCCCGTCAGGTCATAGGTCAGTTGAGTACCTTCGACTTTCACCAGGCGGCTCGACAGGGGCTCCAGGACCTTCTGCAGCTGGGCATAGCGTTCGAAGTTAGAGTTGTCGGCGACCAGGGTCAGCGGCTGGGTGGTGCCAGGGCGGGAGACGAACTTCTTCGACAGGCGCCCGGCGACGTCCTGCAGAACGGCTGCGGCCAGGGCGTCCTGGTCGGCTGCCTGACTGCTGCCCTGCTCGGCAGCGCCGTTGTTCCACAGGCGCCACTGGGCTTGCCAGCCGTTACCCTGGGGCTTGGCGTGCACCGCCAGCAGGGCATTGGCGCCATAGCGCTCGGAGGCTTGGCGCAGGGCGGTCGGGTCGTTGGCGTCGATGTTGGCGGCAGTGCCGGCCAGTTGCTCGTTGAGATCGGCCAGCGGCAGGCGGATCGGCAGGCCGGCGCGCTGGGCGCCACGCTGGACGCCGGTGCTGGCGGGCTGGCCATCACCTACTAGGGTCGCCCCGCTGTCGGCGTCGTTGAGCCACCAGATCATCACCACCGGACGATTGGCGCCCCATACCGAGAGCCCCGCCTGACCCAGGGCCCGCTCGGTGGCGGCCGGGTCGAAGTTGGCCACCAGCACCTCCGGCGGGCCGGCGTCATAGCTGTACTGGCTGATCAGGGATTCGGGTGCCGCCAGGGCACTGGCGAGACCCGGGGTCTGGCCGGCCTGGGGGTTGCCGGTCAGGCGTCCGGCCAGCACCTGCAGGGCGCGCTTGAGGGCGGCATTGCGCTCGTCCGGTTGTTGCGAGGTCACCGGCTCGCGGACCTGGTAGAGGTTGTCCACCACCTCGGCATGGGCGAGCGGACTCAGGACCAGCAGCGAAGCGAGCAACGGAAGGACGAGACGGCGCATGGCGATTCCATAGAAAGGGCAAGGGGCATACCTTAAAAGCCGCCCGACCCGCGAGCAAGGGCACTGGGTCGCGGGTGGCGCAGAAGGTAGTAGCGAACATTGCCCACCCGGCGAACGGATGGGCGATCAGGCTCAGACCCCAGGGCGCTGGCCGGGTGCCATCGCCACTTGGACCGGAGGCCGCGGCGGGCCGCGTGCTTTGGCACGGCTTCTGGTAAAATCGCCCGCCTCATTGCCGGCTGGCGCCAGCCGGCTCGTTTCGCCATTAGCCAAAGGCCAGGATTCATGAGCAAACAACCCCAGCTGAGCTACAAGGACGCCGGTGTAGACATCGACGCCGGTGAGGCTCTGGTAGAACGCATCAAGGGCGTCGCCAAGCGCACCGCCCGCCCGGAAGTCATGGGCGGCCTGGGGGGCTTTGGTGCCCTGTGCGAGATCCCGGCAGGCTATCGCCAGCCCGTGCTGGTCTCCGGTACCGACGGCGTCGGCACCAAGCTGCGCCTGGCCATGAACCTGGCCAAGCACGACAGCATCGGCATCGACCTGGTCGCCATGTGCGTCAACGACCTGGTGGTCTGCGGCGCCGAGCCGCTGTTCTTCCTCGACTACTACGCCACCGGCAAGCTCAACGTCGACGTCGCCGCCCAGGTGGTGACCGGCATCGGCACCGGTTGCGAACAGGCTGGCTGCTCCCTGGTGGGTGGCGAGACCGCCGAGATGCCCGGCATGTACGAAGGCGAAGACTACGACCTGGCCGGCTTCTGCGTCGGCGTGGTGGAAAAGTCCGAGATCATCGACGGTTCCAAGGTGACCACCGGCGACGCCCTGATCGCCCTGCCCTCCTCCGGCCCGCACTCCAACGGCTATTCGCTGATCCGCAAGATCATCGAGGTGGCCGGCGCCGACATCGAGAACATCCAGCTCGACGGCCAGCCGCTGACCGAACTGCTGATGGCGCCCACCCGCATCTACGTCAAGCCGCTGCTCAAGCTGATCAAGGACACCGGCGCGGTCAAGGCCATGGCCCACATCACCGGTGGCGGCCTGCTGGACAATATCCCGCGGGTACTGCCCGAGGGTGCCCAGGCGGTGCTCGACGTCGCCAGCTGGCAGCGTCCGGCGGTATTCGACTGGCTGCAACAGCAGGGCAACGTCGACGAGACCGAGATGCACCGTGTGCTGAACTGTGGCGTGGGCATGGTCATCTGCGTGGCCCAGGATCAGGTCGAAGGCGCCCTGCAGGTGCTGCGCGCCGAGGGCGAGCAACCCTGGGTCATCGGCCGTATCGAACAGGCCGCCGAGGGCGCCGACCAGGTCGTGCTGAACAATCTGAAACAGCACGGATGAGCCCTGCCGACTGCGCCGTGGTGGTGCTCATCTCCGGCCACGGCAGCAACCTGCAAGCTCTGATCGACGCCGCGACCCCGCCCGTGCGGATCGCGGCGGTGATCGCCAACCGCGCCGAGGCCTATGGCCTGGAGCGGGCCCGGCAGGCCGGGATCGCCACCCAGGTGATCGACCACCGCGAGCATGCCGATCGCGAAAGCTTCGATGCGGCCCTGGCGGCTGCCATCGACGCCCAGGGCGCCGATCTGGTGGTGCTGGCCGGCTTCATGCGCATTCTCACGCCGACCTTCGTGCGGCGCTACCAGGGTCGTCTGCTCAATATCCATCCCTCGCTGCTGCCACTCTACAAGGGCTTGCACACTCACCAGCGTGCCCTGGATGCCGGCGATGCCTGGCACGGCTGCAGCGTGCACTTCGTCACCGAAGAACTGGATGGCGGTCCGGTCGTCCTGCAGTCGCGGGTGCCGGTACAGGCCGAAGATACGGCGGAGAGCCTCGCGACACGGGTACACGCCGCCGAGCACCTCCTTTATCCTGTGGCCGTGCGGTTGTTCGCCGAAGGTCGTCTGCGGCTGGGCACCCTGGGTGCCGAGCTCGATGGCCAGGCGCTGCCGCCTACCGGGGCCGAGTCGTCGTCGCTGACGGCCGCGGCCTCCCCTTCCTGATCCAAGGAGAAACTGATGCGACGTCTGTTGTTCCTATTGGCCACCCTCTGCAGCGCCTCGGCCTTCGCCTTCGACCTGCAGCCCTTCACGGCCAGCTACACCGCCGACTGGAAGCAGATGCCGGTCAGCGGCTCGGCCGAGCGCTCGCTGCAGAAGGAAGCCGATGGCCGCTGGGAGCTGAAGTTCGAAGCCTCCATGCTGGTCGCCGGCCTCAACGAGTCCAGCACCTTCCGCCGTGAGGGCGAAGCCTTCCTGCCGGACACCTACCAATACAAGCGCAGCGGGCTGGGCAAGAGCCGCGAGAGCGAACTGACCTTCGACTGGGCCGGCAAGAAGGTCACCGGCAAGGACAAGGATGATCCGGTCAATCTGACCCTGGATCGCGGTCTGCTGGACAAGTCGACCTACCAGCTCAAGCTGCAGCAGGACGTGGCGGACGGCAAGAAGAGCATGAGCTACCAGATCGTCGACGGCGACAGCATCGACACCTACGACTTCCGCGTCATCGGCCCGGAGCGCATCCGCACCCCGCTGGGTTTGTTCGATGCCATCAAGGTGGAGCGCGTGCGCGATCCCACCAAGAGCAGCCGCAAGACCGAACTGTGGTTCGCCAAGGATTGGGACTACCTGCTGGTGCGGCTCTACCAGCAGGAGAGCGACGGCAAGGAATACCAGACCAGCCTCAAGGAAGGCTCGGTCAACGGGCGCACGGTGAAAGGCGCCAACTGATCCCGGTAGTTGCAAAGACGCCCTCTTCGGAGGGCGTTTTCTTTTCAGTTGGGACCCGTCCGCTCAGGGATTCCACCAGCCCGGTCGCTGGTCGGCGAAAGAATGAAAGAGCGGCACAACGTCATCGTCGAGTCGATCCAGGCTACCCACCGCCAGGGCGAGAGTCGGACCGTCATCCACGGCGCCCAGCGTGGAACCGCAGTGCGGGCAGAAGGCTCGGCATGTCGTAGCCGAGGAGCGCCAGAGGGCCGGCTCGCCACCCGGACCGGTCCAGCGCAGCTGGGCCTTGTCCAACTCGATCCAGACCTGCGTCGGCGCTCCGGAATGCCGGCGGCACTGCTCGCAGGAACAGCTGTGGGGATCCCGTGGCGAGCCTGTCACCAGATAACGAATCTGGCCGCAGAGGCAGCCACCGGTGCGCGTGCTGTCCATCAGGAGATGCCTCCTTGGTCCTGTCCAGGCGTGCGGGATTTCTCGTAGCGGACATCCGTCCCCTCAAGGGAGACGACCCTGTGCCAGCCGTGGGACCGATAAAAGGCATTCGCCCGTACCGCCGGGCGCCCATCGGTGACCAGCCAGATCAGGGCATGACGGCGGAATAGCGCGGTCTCGGCGGCGGCCAGCAGACGGGCACCGAAACCCTGGCCTTGCCCGTCGGGTCTGACGAACAGAGCGAAGACCTCGCCATTCGCCAGATCGACCAGGCTGAAGCCCACCACCTCGCCTCCCACCTCCACCACCCAGGCACAGGGCTCGGCGGCGAGCAGCTCGGCGATCGATTCAGGGGTGATGCCCAATTCAGCGAGTTGCTCTCGGGTAAGGGCGTTGTCCGTGACCGCGGTACGGATGGCGAACAGCGTTTCTATGTCGGCCAGGGTGGCAAGCCTTAACTGAGCGGAGGCAGCGCAAGCGGTCACAGGGATTCTCTTGATGTCGGCCTAGAGCGATGCCGAGATGACCATGAGCAGCGCGACAGATTGTCGCAGAAGTTGTAACGACTTGTTGCCGAGATACGCCTTGGTCCTGAAGCGAAACGCTCTAGTATGGGCTTTCAAGCCCTGCCGTAGCGCGGGCTCGACCAAGGAGATACAGCATGACCATTACCGTAACCGAACGTGACGAAGACCATATGTCCCGCGAAGCCCGTGGCCTGGGCATGCATCTGTGGGACGTGAAGCAGGAAGGGGAACTGGTCGGTGTCTACCAAAGCGAAGCCGATGCCCTGGAGTACAAAGAGCAAATCGAACATGACGGCGCGTCGCACGCCGAGTGATCGAATAGCGGTTTACTGACTGCCTGAAAAAGGCCCGTCTCTTGGAGGCGGGCCTTTTTCGTTGCAGAGTTCGCGAATGTTGGGCTTCGCTGCGCTCAGCGCCAACCTACGGCAGCCTCATCGTAGGTTGGGTTGAGACAGCTCCAGCGTCGAAGCCCAACAGAACGCTGCTGACCCTAGTGCAGCAGCTCGTCGGCGAAGACCTTGTCCAGGGTGATGGGCAGATCCCGCACCCGCTTGCCGGTGGCGTGGAAGATGGCGTTGGCGATGGCCGGCGCTACTCCGACGATACCGATCTCGCCGATGCCCTTGGCGCCCAGCGGATTGACGATCTCGTCGTGTTCCTCGACGAAGATCACCTCCAGCTGATGAACATCGGCCTGCACCGGGAAGTGGTACTCGGCGAGGCTGTGGTTCATCCAGCGGCCTTCGGTGGTGTCCATCATCCCCTCTTCCTGCAGGCCCATGCCGATGCCCCAGACGATGCCGCCGGCCACCTGGTTCTCGCCGGTCTTGAGGTTGAGGATACGACCCGCAGCCACAGCGGTGACTACGCGACTGACTTGGACGCTGCCGAAGTCCTCGTCCACCTTGACCTCGACGAACACCGCCGAGTGGGTACCAGTGGCGTAGTTGTCGCGCTCTTCCGCCGGCTCGGCGCTGGCCAGGGTTTCCATGGACGGCGAACCCGAAGCCTTGAGGATGGCGGTGAAGTCGACGCGCTGGGCCGGATCGGTCTTGAGGCTGATGCCGCCGTCGGCGAATACCACCTGCTCCAGTTCGGCCTTGGCCAGCGGCGAATCATCCATTTCCTTGGCCGCATCCAGCAATTGCTGACGCAGCTGGTCGCAGGCCAGTTTCACGGCGGTGCCCACCGAAGACACGGTAAAGGAACCACCTTCCAGCGGCGCCTTGGGCAGGGTGGAATCACCGAGTTTGAAGGTCACCTTGTCCAGCGGCAGACCAAGGTTCTCGGCGGCGATCTGGGTCATCACCGTATAGGTGCCGGTGCCGATGTCTGCCGTGGCACTGGCCACCACCAGGCTGCCGTCGATGTTCATCACGGCCTTGGCTGTAGCCGGTTGCTGCATGGCCTCCCAGACCCCGGTCGCCATGCCCCAGCCAACCAGTTGATTACCATCGCGCATGGAACGCGGCGCCATGCTGCGCTGCTCCCAGCCGAAACGCTCGGCCGCCTGGCGATAGCATTCCAGCAGCTCCTTGCTGGAATAGGGCTTGCCCTTGGCCGGATCCGTGTCGGTGAAGTTGCGAATACGCAGCTCCAGCGGATCGATGTCGGCGGCATAGGCCAGTTCGTCCATGGCGCTTTCCAGCGCATAGACACCCAGTACGGCGCCCGGCGCGCGCATGTCCAGCGGGGTGTAGACGTCCAACGCGGCCAGCTGGTAGGCCAGCTTGACGTTGGGGCAGGCATAGAGCGACGCCGACCAGACCAGCACCATCTCGGTGAAGTCTTCGAAGCGCGAGGTGATGCCCAGGGCGCTGTGATCGATGGCCTGCAGCTTGCCGTCGCTGTCGCAGGCCAGCTTGACCTGCTGATAGGTCTCGGGGCGATAGCCGAAGGTGAACATCTGCTGGCGGGTCAGGGTGACCCGTACCGAGCGCTTGAGCTGCAACGCGGCCATGGTCGCCAGCACCAGCTGGTACTGCGGACGCAGGCCGGAACCGAAGGCGCCGCCGACGAAGGGCGAGATGACCTTCACGTCGCCTTCGCCCAGACCGAAGATGCTGCTGACGAACTGGGCGCTGTTCTGCACGCCCTGTGTCTTGTCGTGCACCGTCAGCTTGCCGTCCTTGTGGTAGATGACCGTCGAGGCGTGCATCTCCATGGGGTTATGGAATTCCGCCGCGGAGTGGTATTCGGCTTCGATGCGGGTAGGCGCCGCAGCCCAGGCTGCCGGGGCGTTACCCCGATTCTCCGGCAACTCCATGGGCGCTTCGTGGGCCTGGTCGCGGGCCTGGGCCAGGTCGGTGGCGTGCTCCTCTTCGCTGTATTGGGCGCGGATCAGCGCGGCGGCGTGACGTGCGGCCTCAAAGGTCTCGGCCACGACCAAGGCGATGGGCTGGCCACTGTAGAGGATGCGGTCGTTGTACAGCGGCCGAAAGGGCTTGCCATCGGCCGCATCCATGTCGGTATAGCTCTCGTCATAGCTGGCCATCTTGGGTCGATTGAGGTGGCTGAGCACCTCGATCACGCCCGGCTGGGCCAGGGCTTCGCTAACGTCCAGGCCGAGCAGGCGACCCTTGGTGATGGTGGCGTTGACCACGAAACCAAAGGCCAGATCCGGCACGCTGAATTCACCGGCGTAGAGGGCCTGGCCGGTGACCTTGAGCGGACCGTCGACGCGGGGAACGGCTTTTTGCAGATGGACGACGGTCATTGCAGGGTACCTCCGGCGGCTTCGGTAAGGGCACGGACGATGGCGCGCCGGGCCAGTTCGATCTTGAAGCTGTTGTGGGCGAAGCCCTGGGCGCCTTGCAGCAGGCGATCGGCCAGTTGACCGAAGGCTGCCTTGTCCGCGACCTGGCCAACCAGCGCCTGCTCGGCCTCCGGCAGGCGCCAGGGCTTGTGGGCCACGCCACCCAGGGCGACACGGACCTGCTTGATGCGCTCGCCGTCCAGCTCCAGGGCTGCCGCCACCGAGACCAGGGCGAAGGCATAGGAGGCGCGGTCGCGAATCTTCAGGTAGGCGCTGTGGGCCGCCAGGCTTTCCGCCGGCAGGGTCACGGCGGTGATGAGTTCGTCGGCGGCGAGATTGGTGTCGCGCTCCGGGGTGTCGCCGGGCAGGCGGTGGAAATCGGCGAAGTCGATGACCCGCTCGCCGTTCGGACCGCTCACGTCGACCCGGGCTTCCAGCGCAGCCAAGGCCACGCACATGTCCGAGGGGTGGGTGGCGATGCACTGCTCGCTGTGGCCGAGGATGGCGTGGATGCGATTCTGCCCTTCACGAGCGCCGCAGCCGGAGCCGGGCTCGCGCTTGTTGCAGGGGGTGCCCACGTCATAGAAGTAGTAGCAACGGGTGCGCTGCAAGAGGTTGCCACCGGTAGACGCCATGTTACGCAACTGCGGCGAGGCGCCAGCGAGGATGGCCTTGGCCAGCAGCGGGTAACGACGCTGCACCTCGGGGTGGTAGGCCACTTCGGCATTCTTGACCAGGGCGCCGATGCGCAGACCGCCTTCGGGGGTGGTCTCGACCTCGCGCAAGGGCAGACCGTTGACGTCGATCAGCTGCTCGGGGCGTTCGACGTTTTCCTTCATCAGGTCCAACAGGTTGGTACCGCCGGCGATGAAATGGGTCTGGGGGCCGTGCTGGCGGATGGCATCGGGCACGGCATTGGGCTTGGCGTAACCGAAGCGGTTCATTCGCGGCCCTCCCCTTGCTGGCAATCCGGACGCGCCCGTTCGATGGCGGCGCGGATGTTGCGGTAGGCCCCGCAGCGGCAGAGGTTGCCACTCATCTGCTCGGCCACCTCGGCCTCGCTGTGGGCGTGGCCCTCCTTGAGCATGCCGATCGCCGAACAGATCTGGCCGGGGGTGCAGTAGCCGCACTGAAAGGCATCTTCGGCAACGAAGGCGGCCTGCATGGGGTGCAGCTGGTCGCCCTGGGCCAGGCCTTCGATGGTGGTGACCTCGGCGCCGTCCTGCATGACCGCCAGGGCCAGACAGCTGTTGATGCGGGTGCCGTTGACCAGCACGGTGCAGGCACCACATTGGCCGTGGTCGCAGCCCTTCTTGGTGCCGGTCAGGTCGAGGTGGTCGCGCAGGAGATCGAGCAAGGTGGTCCAGGGTTCGACGGCCAGCTGCAACTGCTTGCCGTTGAGGGTCAGGGCAATGGTATGGGACTCGGGTTCGGCCAGAGGCTGAAGCTGGCGCGCGGGGGTGGCATTCATGGCGGACCTCACGGTTAAAGCCGCGGGGTGCAGATGCCCCCGTGGTCGGAATAGGTGGTGGCAGCGAAAGGCCACCTCAGGTAAGGGACTGTTGCCGACCGGAAGCGGTTCAGCACCCCTGCCCAGCGGTATTCAACGTGACGTTGAAGCCTACTCAGCGAAGCGTTGGGAGTACTGATCCAGAGCCCTTGGGCACGGGCAGGACACATCCGGTATGGCAGCTCCTGCCACCAGCGGCCCAGTGGCCTGAACCCCGTCGGCAAAGGGGCAGTCATCAGAACTCCCGTGATGCGCCCCCAACGATGAGAATCCGACCATGGCTTCCGACTCCGATGCACCCTGGCGTTTGTCCCGGCGCCAGTTCCTCGGCACTTCCGCGGTGCTGGTGGCGACCAGCGCCATTCCCGGCTACACCTTTGCCCAGGCCAGCGGTGGCGCGCCCCTGACACCCCAGGCCATCGCCGCCCGCCTGCCGCAGCTGCTGCCGCTGACCCTGCAGATCAATGGCGAGGCGCGCCGGCTCAAGGTCGACAGCCGCACCACCCTGCTCGATGCCCTGCGCGAAAACCTGCACCTCACCGGCACCAAGAAGGGCTGCGACCATGGGCAGTGTGGCGCCTGTACCGTGCTGGTGAATGGCCAGCGCATCAACAGCTGCCTGAGCCTGGCGGCCATGCATGAAGGCGACGCCATCACCACCATCGAGGGCCTGGGCACCGCCGAGCGGCTGCATCCCATGCAGGCCGCCTTCCTGGCCAAGGACGGCTTCCAGTGCGGCTATTGCACCCCGGGGCAGATCTGCTCGGCGGTGGCCCTGCTCGACGAGGTCAAGGCCGGCATGCCCAGCCACGTCTCGGCACGCCTCGATGGCCCCATGCGGCTGAGCGAGGAAGAGATCCGCGAGCGAATGAGCGGCAATCTCTGTCGCTGCAGTGCCTATCCCAATATCGTTGCGGCCATCCAGATGGCGGGGGGACAGGCATGAGAGTCTTCGACTATCGGCGTGTCCAGAACGAGGCCGACGCCAGCCGCCAGGGCGTCCAGGCGGGCAGTCGCTTCATCGCCGGGGGTACCAATCTGCTGGATCTGATGAAGCTGGAGATCGAGACTCCCAGCCAGGTGCTGGACATCAATCGCCTGCAGCTGGATCAGATCAGCGCCACCGAGGGCGGCGGCTTGCGCATCGGTACCCTGGTGCGCAATTCCACCCTGGCCGCGGACCCTCGGGTGCGCGAGCGCTATCCGGTGCTGTCGCGCGCCCTGCTGGCCGGTGCCTCGGCGCAGTTGCGCAACAAGGCCACCACCGGCGGCAATCTCCTGCAGCGCACCCGCTGCTCCTACTTCTACAACACCGCCATGCCCTGCAACAAACGCCAGCCCGGCAGTGGCTGTGCGGCCTTGGGCGGCTTTAATCGGATGAACGCGGTGCTTGGCGCCAGCGACCAGTGCATCGCCGTGCATCCCTCCGACATGGCGGTGGCCATGCGGGTGCTGGACGCCACGGTGGAGACCCGCGAAGCCAATGGCCGCACCCGGCGCATCCCCCTCGCCGACTTCCATCGCCTGCCCGGCGATACCCCGCAGATCGAGACGGTGCTGCAACCCGGCGAACTCATCACCGCAGTGACCCTGCCCCCGCCACCGCCCGGCATCCAGGTCTATCGCAAGGTGCGCGATCGCGCTTCCTATGCCTTCGCCCTCGTGTCCATGGCGGCCATCGTCGAGTTCGACGGCACGCGCATCCGCAGCGGTCGCGCCGCCTTCGGCGGTCTGGCGCACAAACCCTGGCGGGTAGCGGCGGCTGATCAAGCCTTTGCCGGCCAGGCGGCGGACGGTGATCTCGCCGCCGTTGGCGATGTCCTGCTCGCCGGCGCCCGTGGCTATGGCCACAACGATTTCAAACTTGAGCTGACCCGCCGCGTCCTGCGCGCCGGGGTGGCCGACGCTCGCCACCAGGCCTGAGGACAGCAGCATGGAAATGAATGAACCCGCTGGCCGCAACCTGATCGATGAGAATCGCGGCGGCCTGATCGGCAAGCCCATCGATCGCGTCGACGGCCTGCTCAAGGTCACCGGCCAGGCGCCCTACAGCTTCGAATTCCGCAACGATCGCGTGGCCTATGGCTTCATCGTCGGCGCCACCATCGCCAAGGGCCGCATCGCTCGACTGGACACCTCCGCCGCCGAAAGCGCGCCGGGCGTGCTCAGCGTCCTGACCTACCGCAACGCCCCGCGCCAGGCCGCCCGGGAGCCGGACAACAGCGGCCGCTTCACCCGGCCCAAGCCCTACCTGGACAGCGACCAGGTGCGCTATTTCGGCGAACCCGTGGCCTTCGTGGTGGCCGAGACCTTCGAGGAGGCACGTCTGGCGGCGGCCCTGGTGGAGATCGACTACGCCGCCGAACCGGGCGCCTTCGATCTGGCCGCCAACCTCGGCCAGGCGGTGAAGCCACCGGATGGCGACCAGCCCACCGACACCGCCTCGGGCGATGTCGACGCCGCCTTCGCCCGGGCACCGGTCAAGCTCGACCAGCGCTATACCACGCCCTACCACATCCATGCGCAGATGGAGCCCCACGCCAGCCTCGCCCAGTGGGACGGCGACCGGGTGACGATCTATTGCTCCACCCAGTTCGTCGAGCAGGCGCAGAGTTGCGTGGCCAATACCTTGCAACTGCCCAAGGAGAACGTCCGCATCGTGGCGCGCTACATCGGCGGTGGTTTCGGCGGCAAGCTGCCGATCTATGCCGATGCCCTGATCGGCGCCATGGCCGCCCGGGCGATCGGTCGGCCGGTCAAGGTCACCCTCACCCGCCAGCAGATGTTCCAGATCACCGACCACCGCTCGGCCACGGTGCAGCGCATCCGCCTGGGTGCCGACCGTGATGGCCGTCTCCTCGCCATGGCCCACGAGGGCTGGTCCCATTCGGCGCGTGGCCTGACCTACTACGAACCCACCGGTCTGTCCTCGCGTACCCTCTATGCCGGCGATGACCGCCTGGTGGCGCACCGCATGGTCGAGCTGGACCTGCCCGAATCCGGCTCCTGCCGCGCGCCCGGCGAAGCCGTGGGCATGCTCGCCAGCGAAAACGCCATGGACGAGCTGGCGGTCATGCTCGCGCTCGATCCCATCGAGCTGCGCATCCGCAACGAGCCCAGCCAGGACCCGGAAAAGCACATCCCCTTCTCCTCCCGCAAGCTGGTGGAGTGCATGCAGGACGGCGCCCGCCGCTTCGGCTGGAACCAGCGCAATGCCACGCCCGGCCAGGTGCGCGACGGCGACTGGCTGATCGGCATGGGCATGGCCGCGGCCAGTCGCGCCAACATGCTCAGGCCATCCCAGGCCGGGGTCCGCCTGGAGGCCGATGGCACGGCCACGGTCAAGACCTCGATGACCGATATCGGCACCGGGACCTATACCATCCTGGCGCAGATCGCCGGTGAGTCCCTCGGCTTGCCGGTGGAACGGGTCAAGGTGCTGCTGGGCGACAGCGACGATCCGGCCGGTGCCGGCTCCGGCGGTTCCTTTGGCGCCGCCAGTTCCGGCTCCTCGGTCTATGTCGCCTGCGAGAACCTGCGCGTTAAGGCGGCGCAAGCGGCGGGCCTCGATCCGGCCAGCGCCCGTTTCGTCGGCGGCCGGCTGATCGCCGACAACGGCAGTCGCGACCTCGCCGAACTGGCGCGCGAGCATGATCTCCAGGCCATTGGCGAGATCAAGCCGGGGCAGACGCTCAAGGACTATTCCCAGCAGGGCTACGGCGCCTTCTTCGCCGAGGTGGGGGTGCACGCCCTCACCGGCGAGATCCGCCTGCGGCGCATGCTCGGGGTGTTCGCCGCGGGGCGCATCCTCAACGAGAAGACCGCCCATTCGCAGATGCTCGGCGGGATGATCTGGGGGGTGGGCAGCGCCTTGCACGAAGACGGGGTGATCGATACCCGTCACGGTCACTTCGTCAACCATGACCTGGCCGACTACCACTACCCCTGTCACCTGGACATCCCCGCCATCGAAGCTCATTTCCTGCCGGAAGTGGACGACAAGGCTAACCCGCTGAAGATCAAGGGCGTCGGCGAACTGGGCATCTGTGGCGCAGGAGCCGCCCTCACCAACGCCGTCTACAACGCCTGCGGGGTGCGCATCCGCGACTATCCGCTCACGGTGGACAAGGTGCTGGCCGGGCTCAAGACGGCTTAGCCGTAGGCGGCGCGGTTCAGCGCGCCGCCTTGCTTCCCGCCCGGGTCGCCAGCAGCACCCCGCCGATGGCGATGACCATGGCCACCCAGGCCAGCGGTGGCAGCGTCTCGCCGAGCAGCAACCAGGCGCTCAGGGCGGCGCCTGGCGGCACGCAGAAGAACAGTGCACTGACCCGTGCCGCCTCGCCAGCGCGGATCATCCACACCAGCAAGCTGATGGCCAGCAGTGAATTGGCCAGCACCAGATAGGCCAGGGCGCCAATGAAGGCCGGCGCCCAGTGCACCGGCGTGTGCTCGAACAGCAGCGCCAGGGGCGCGCAACACAGCAGACCGACGCTGTACTGCACCAGGTTGTTGGTGACCGGATGCTGGGCCACGCCCAGGCGCTTTTCGTAGAGTACGGCGCTGGTCATGCCCAGCAGCGCGCCCACCGCCAGGAAGATGCCCGCCACGGACTCCACGGCGACGCTCGCCCGCGCCAGGATCACCCCGATGGCGCCGAGCAGTCCCAGGGCCAGCCCCAGCCACTGCAGTGGCGCCACCCGCTCGCCCACCAGCAGCGGTGCGCCCAGGGCCACCAGGATGGGTTGCAACGAGGCGACCATGGCCACCACGTTGGCCGAGGCGCCCATCACCAGGGCGCCATAGCTCATGCCGAAATAGACGCCCTGGATCAGAAAGCCCACCACGGCCAGATTCGCCCACTCCCGCCGCGTACGCGGCAGTGGCGGGCGCAGGATGAGGAAGGCGACCAGTAGCACGCTGAAGGCCAGAGCATAGCGCATCGCCAGCAGGGTGAAGGGTGGTGCATAGGCCAGGCCCACCTTGGACACGGCGAATCCGGCAGACCACAGGGCCAGGAACACCAGGGGGATGAGGCGCAGCAACCAGGGATGCAGCGAGGTGGACGACATCGGATTCTCAAGGCCAGGCGAGTCAGCGGGACGCAGCTCGCGAGCGGGAAGGATAGCTGACGATCAGCAGACCGCTGAGCACCAGGGCGGCACCTGCAAGAAAACCAGGGCCTGGGGTCTCGTCCAGCAGCCAGACGCCCATCAGCACCCCGAACAGCGGCGTCAGCAGGGTCAGCACCCCCAGAGGCGCGGCGCGATAGCGACTGAGCAGCACGAACCAGCCCAGCAGACTGATGCCGGCGACGATGAACACCTGGAAGGCCAGACTCGACCAGGCCAGGGAGTCGAGTGCTGCCAGATCCAGGTGTTTGCCGAGCGGGAGGGCCAGCGCCAGGAGCACCACCCCAGTCACCCCGAGTTGATAGAACAGGGTGCGCAGCGGTGGCGCCTCGGCCAGGGCGCTGCGGCGGATCAGCACCGTGGTGGCGCCCCAGGCGGCGCCGCCAACCAGGCCGATCAGATCGCCTTGCCAGCTGGTGCCGCCGCTCGGCTTGCCAATCAGGAAGGCACAGACCACACCACTGGCTGCCAGCACCATGCCCAGCCACTGACGCCCCGACAGCCGCTCGCCGGGCACCAGCCAGTGCAGGCCACAGGCGGCGAACAGCGGCGCCGTGTAGATGAACACCACCATGTGCGCGGCGCTGGTGTATTTCAGGCCCACCGCCATGCAGAGGAACTCCAGGGCGAACAGCGAACCTGCGAGCAGTCCGGGAATCAGCGTCCGGTCGCGCCCCAGGCAGCGGATGCCGCGCCAGCGTGCCAGGCCGTAGAGCAACCCGGCTGCCAGCAGCGAACGCCAGCCGATCTGCAGCAGCGGGTCGACCTGTTCGGCGATGGCCTTGATGGCCGTCTGCTGCAGGCCCCAGACCAGGCAGAGCGCCAGCATGACCAGCACGGCCGTGGCATCCAGCTCCTTGCGCATGAGCGTCGCTCCACGAATAAGTGAGCCTGAATGGTGACGGTGGCTGAACAGGTCAGACAAACGATGTTTAATGGGTGTCAGGCTCAGGAAAACTAAGGTTCAGCGTGACCACTTCCCTTCCCCTCAACGCCCTGCGCGCCTTTGCCGCCGCCGCGCGGCACCAACAGTTCGTCAGGGCTGCGGACGAGCTGCACGTCACCGCCGGCGCCATCAGTCGACAAATCCGCCTGCTCGAAGCCGAGCTGGGGCAACCGCTGTTCGAGCGTCTGCCCCAGGGGGTGCGGCTTACTGCCCAGGGTCGCGCCCTCGCGGCCGAGATCGCGCCGCACCTCGACGGCCTGGCCCGCGCCGTGGCCCGGGCACGGGTCAAGAGCAGTGTCCTGACCGTCAGCGCGCCGCCCACCTTCGGTCAGGAGTGGCTATTGCCGCGCTTGGAAGACTTCCAGCGACAGCATCCGGACATCGAGGTCTTTCTCGACGCCTCGTCCGCCATCGTGCCCCTGGGCACCGAGGGCGGTGCCCAGGCGGCGATCCGCTATGGCCGGGGCGATTGGCAGGACGGCGAGACCCGCCTGCTGCTGCGCGAATGGATCTTTCCGGTGTGCAGCCCGGCGCTGATCCCGGCGCCGCTGGCAGAACCCGCCGCCTTGCTGGACTATCCGCTGCTGCATGCCGAATGGCCCGGCGGCTGGCGCTCGGGGCGTCCCAGCAGCCGCTTCAACGCCTGGCAGGATTGGTTCGCCAGCCAGCAGGTGCCCCTGGGCGACAGCCTGCGCGGCCCACGCTATTCCCTGAGCGGCATGGCCCTGCAACAGGCGGCGGCCGGCAAGGGCGTGGCCCTCGGCGGCTGCGTGCTGGCCCAACGGATGCTCGCCAGTGGTGCCCTGGTGCGGCCCCTGCCGGATCGGTTCAACCAGCTCTCGACCCAGGCCTACTTCCTGGTGTTGCCCAAAGGTCCGGTGGACGCCCCGGTGCAGCGCTGGATCGACTGGCTGCTGGTGCAGATCCGCCACTTCCGCGACACCCAAGGCGAGACCCAGGAGACCGGCGGCGCTTGGTGAGCGCCCTCCACTTGCGGCAGTCTGAAGGGATTGCCGTCCAGATAGCTGCCTCCATGTCCGCCTTCCGCCTGTCCTCGCTGCTGCTCGTCCTGACCGTTCCGCCCCTGGCGCTCGCCGCCGAACAGCCGCCTGCCGACTGCGACCGTCAGGGCAGCGAGGCCCAGTTGGCGGCCTGCGCCGCCGGGGATCTGTCCGCGGCCGAAGCCCGTCTGGCGGACGTCTACAGCCGACGGCTGGCTGCCACCGCCCCCACGCAACGCCCCGCCTTCGAGCGGCTGCAACAGCTCTGGCAAGACGACCGGGCGCCCCGCTGCGCCACCGCCACCCGCGGTTTCCAGGGCGCCATGCAGCAGCTGCAGTACCTGAGCTGTCTGAAGTCGGTGACCCTGCTGCGCCTGGACGATCTGCAACGGCAACTACCGCGGCGCGACTGACGTTTCGTCGCCGCCGCTGCTGTCCGGCGCCAGGACTCACTATCATGGCGCCCCGCTGTTGGAGTTCGCGATGTACGAGCGTTACCTGCCCCTGCTGGTCCTGGCCGGACTGCTGTTCCTGGGGGCACTGTGGTGGTGGCAACGCCGTCGCCAGGCCGCCTTTCCCTATCGCCAGGTCGAAGCCCTCTTCACCCCTGCCGAACAGGCCTTTCTCGCCGTGCTCGACGAGGCCGTGGGCGACGACTACCGGGTGTTCGGCAAGGTGCGCATCGCCGATGTGGTCCAGACCTTGCCGCTGCGCGATCGCCGCCGCTACCTGATCGCGCAGAATCGCATCAACTGCAAGCACTTCGACTTCGCCATCTGCCGCCGCGACGACCTCGCCGTACACGCGGTGGTCGAACTCAACGACAGGTCGCACCTGCAGCGTAATCGGCAGCAACGCGACCGCTTCGTCCGCGCGGTGTGCGAGGCCGCCCAGTTGCGTCTGGTAGAGATCCCGGCGGCGGCGCGCTATTCCGCCAGTGCCGTACACGACGCCGTGTTCGGCGGGCGCCGGCCGCGCAACCGTAAGGTAGCGCCCAACCAGACGCTGGCGCCGGAGTGCCCCGAGTGCCAGGCGCCCATGGTCCGCCGCCGTGCGCGCAGCGGTCGCCACCAGGGGCGGGAATTCTGGGCCTGCTCGAACTACCCGGACTGCCGCGCCCTGCTCGACATCGAAGACTGACCAAGGGGCCCTGCCATGCGCTATCCCACCACTCCGGACGGTCGTTATTTCGTGGTCAGGGGCCGGCTCTGGCGCTGTACCGACCCCAGCCTGCCCGCCGACCGCCGCGACGCCCTGACCCATGAGCTGATGGACGCCCGCCGCCAGGTGGGTGTGGCCAAGCGCCAGGGTGACGACGCGGCCCTGCGCACCGCCCGCGCCGCGGTGGACGCCGCCAAGCATGCCCTGGGTGAACGCGGACCGGTCTGGTGGACCGATGGCGCACCCGATTACAACCGTCGGATGGCCAAGAACACGCCCTATGCCGACTGGTACCAGCCGCTGGCGGCGGAGGCTTCCTGACCTGCGCCGTGCGGCGTAAGGTGGAGGGTCGACTCCTCTTGCGAGCACTGCTCTTGCGTATCCGTCCCGCCTTCGTCACCGACCTCGCCGCCATCTGCCGCCTGGCCGAACAACTCGCCGAGCAGCATCACCGGCAGGCCCCGGCGACCTTTGCCGTGCCCTCCGGCGGCTGGCGCGACCAGGACTACTGGGCCGCCCAGCTGGAGCCGGACGATGGGGTGATGTTCGTCGGCGAGGCCGGGGGCGAACTGGTGGGCTTCGTCACCGCACGACTGTCCGATACCCGCTCGATTTCCTTTCTGCAGCCCTTGGTCCTCTGCCGGATCGGCACCCTGGTGGTGGCCGCCAGCCACCGACGGCTGGGCGTGGGCGCACGGTTGCTGGAAGCCGTGGAAGCCTGGGCCCGGGACAACGACGTCGACGAATTGCGCCTGGAGGTCATGGAATTCAACGAAGATGCCCAGGCGTTCTATGCACGCCAGGATTTCCAGGGCCAGTCACGGATCCTGGCCAAGGCATTGCGGTAGATTGGCGCTAGCGAATCGCGGCCATGGGCCGCTCCTACGGTCGGCACGAAGCGGTAGGAGCGTGAGTGGCTCGGCCCCGTAGGTTGGCGCTGAGCGTAGCGAAGCCCAACATGGCCAGATCGAGACTCTGCCGTTGGGCTTCGACGATGGAGCCGTCTCAACCCAACCTACGCGGGCACCGTAGGTTGGTGCTGAGCGTAGCGAAGCCCAACATCGTCGGACCCCTGTTGGGCTTCGACGATGGAGCTGTCTCAACCCAACCTACGTCGCGTGGCGGGCACGGGCACCGTAGGTTGGCGCTGAGCGTAGCGAAGCCCAACGTTGCCGGATCGAAGCCCCGCTAGGAGCCTTCGACGCTGACCCTACACACTCTCCCGGCTCACCAACTCGAACCCCAGGTCCACGCAGGTCGGTTGGCTGCGACCGTCGAGCAGGCCTAGCAGGAGGGTCGCCGCCTGGCGCCCCACCGCGGCGCGCGGGGTCTGGATGGAGGTCAGTCGGGGCACCGTGTGCGCCGAGCCGGGCAGGTCGTTGAAGCCCAGCACCGAGACCCGCTCCGGGATGGCGATTCCCAGCCGCTGGGCCTCGAACAGCGCGCCCTGGGCCAGGTCGTCGTTGCAGAAGAACAGGCCGTCGACATCCGGCCGGCGGGCCAGCAGCTCGCGAAACTGCTGGGCGCCCAGGCCCACGGACGACGGCTGCGAATCCAGCACATCCAGACTCGGATCGTAGCAACCCGCCTCGCGCAGCACCTGGCGAAACCCTTCGCCCCGGGCCAGCGCCCGCGGGTCGAGCTGGGCGGCGACATAACCCAGCCGCTTGCGCCCCGCCGCCAGCAGATGGCGCGCCGCGGCAGCGCCGGCGGCATGCTGGGAAAAGCCCACGCTGGGCACCCCGCCAGCCGGATCCAGCTCCATCATGTGCACCCGCGGTACCCCGCTAGCAGCCAGCAGCTGGCGTGCGGCGTCGGTACGGTCGAAGCCGGTCAGCAACAGGCCCCGGGGCTGATAGGCCAGGTAGTTGCGGATCAGCTTCTCCTCCTCCTCGGGATCGTAGTGGTAGTTGCCGATCAGCACCTCCAGGCCACGGGGGCGCAGGATCTCGTGGATGGCCTCCAACGGCTCGATGAACAGATGGTTGGACAGCGAGGGGACCAGCACCACCACCGAGTGCCCCTGAGCCGAGGCCAGGGCGCGGGCGGCCGGATTGGTGACATAGCCAAGACGCGCGGCGGCTTCCTGCACGCGGGTGACTAGCTCGGGCGCCACGCTGGCGACACCACGCAAGGCCCGCGAGGCCGTGATGGGGGAAACACCGGCCTGCAGCGCCACCTCGGTGAGGGTGGGCCGACCGGAACTACGAGAACCCGTTCGATTCATTGTTATGGTTTCAGGCTTGTCAAGGACGGAGAACGCGCCTAAGGTAGCGCTGTCTCACCAGACACTACAAGCCTGGCGTGTCCTTCAGGAACACGTCGGCATTCGGCCTAACAAGATCGACAAGAACTGGAAGCCGCTCCCTTTTTCATTTTTCGGGGTAGCGCTGTCTCCAGACCGGAGGTGACGATGAACACTCCCATTCCCGCGCTCGTGGTCATGGGCGTCGCAGGCTGTGGCAAGAGCAGCGTCGGCGCGGCCATCGCCGAGCAGGACGGTGGCCGCCTGATCGAAGGCGACGCCTTCCACCCCGCCGCCAACATCACCAAGATGAGCGCCGGCATTCCCCTCGACGATGAAGATCGTGCTGGCTGGCTGACCCGCCTCGGTGAGGAACTGGCTGCTGCCGTGGCCGCGGGCGAACGTCCCGTACTCACCTGTTCCGCGCTCAAGCGCCGCTATCGCGACCAGCTGCGCCAGGCCGTGCCCGGTCTCGGTTTCGTCTTTCTCGAACTGACCCGCGAGACCGCGGCTCAGCGCGTCGCCAATCGTCCAGGGCACTTCATGCCCGCCAGCCTGATCGACAGCCAGTTCGCCGCCCTGGAAGCACCCCACGGTGAACCGGCTACGCTGGTAGTGGACGCCCGCGATCCGCTGGCCGCCATCGGCACCCAGGTGTCGGCCTGGTGGACCACCTCGGCGCGCCTGGCCCAACCGGCCTGACGAGACAGCGCTATCCATTCCAACCCTTAGAGTCTGTTCAAAGTCTCGCGAGCTAGAGACAAACAAGGCGAAAAGGGCTGAGGAAGCGGAGTTTACGAAGGGTAAATGAGCATTCCGAAGCCCTTTTCAACGCAGTTTGGCCGACGCGCAGCAGACTTTGAATAGGCTCTTACAACGCCCACAACAACAATAGGAGAGGCACCATGTTCGGCATGGACCACAACAGCTTCCTTCTGCTCGACGCCCTGGTCACCATCATCGGCCTGGTGCTGCTGATCACCAAGTTCAAGGTCCATCCCTTCATCGCCTTGACCATCGCCTCGGGCTTTCTCGGCCTGACCTCCGGCATGCCGGTGGAAAAGGTCATGAAATCCTTCCAGGACGGCTTCGGTGGCGTGCTCGGCTTCGTCGGCATCCTGCTCGGCCTGGGTACCATGCTCGGCAAGCTGATGGCCGATTCCGGCGGCGCCGACCAGATCGCCCAGACGCTGATCCGCGCCTTCGGCATCAAGCGCGTGCACTGGGCGATGATGTTCGCCGCCTTCCTGGTGGGCATTCCGCTGTTTTTCGAGATCGGCTTCGTGCTGCTGGCGCCCCTGGTGTTCATCGTCGCCCGCCGTACCGGGTTGTCGCTGGTCAAGCTGGGCATCCCACTGCTGGCCGGCCTGTCCGCCGTGCACGGCCTGGTGCCGCCGCACCCGGGTCCGCTGCTGGCGGTCGGGGTGTTCGGTGCCGACATCGGCAAGACCATCTTCTATGGCCTGCTGGTCGGCCTGCCCACCGCCATGATCGCCGGTCCCATCTTCGGTGCCTGGATCTCCAAGCGCATCCCCGGTTCGGCCAACGCCGAGCTGGTCGCCCAGATCGCCCAGGAGACCGACAACCGCAACCTGCCGGGCTTCGGCATCACCGTGTTCACCGTGCTGCTGCCGGTGATCCTGATGCTGCTCAAGGCCTTCGCCGACATCTTCTTCGCCGCCGACAACCACTTCCGCATCTGGATGGACTTCATCGGCCACCCCATCACCGCCCTCCTCGCCGCCCTGCTGCTGAGCTTCTACAGCTTCGGCACCGCCTGCGGCTTCTCCCGCGAGAAGATCGTCAAGCTGCTCGACCAGAGTCTGGCCCCGGTGGCGGCCATCGTGCTGATCGTCGGCGCCGGCGGTGGCTTCAAGCAGATGCTGGTGGCCAGCGGCGTCGGTGAGGTGATCGGCAACCTGGCGGTGCAGACGCAGATCTCGCCGATCCTGCTGACCTGGCTGGTGGCGGCGGTGATCCGCGTGGCCACCGGTTCCGCCACCGTGGCGACCATCACCGGTGCCGGCATCGTCGCCCCCGTGGTGGCGCTGGTGCCCGGCGTGAACAAGGAACTGCTGGTGCTGGCCGCCGGCGCCGGTTCGGTGATCCTCTCCCACGTCAACGACGCTGGCTTCTGGTTGGTAAAGCAATACTTCAACATGACCGTGGCCGAGACCTTCAAGACCTGGTCGATGATGGAAACCATCCTCTCGGTGGTGGCCCTGGCCTTCATCATGCTGCTGTCGCTGTTCGTCTGAGCCGTTAGATAGGGACGGCCCCTGGCCGTCCTCCCTCCACCACGAAACTCGCCCGGTTGCTGCGCTCGGCATCCGGACGGGTTCGGTCACTGATGGTGCGCAGGTCCACCTGCAGTCGTTCCCGCGTCAGTTCCAGGGCCAGATAGCCGCGCTGCCGACTGTCGAAGAAGCGCACTTGGGGATTCTCCGGCAACAACGCCTGGAAACGTCGGTAGTCCGGGCCGTCCGAGGTGATGGAGGTGCCGACGAATTCGCTCGCCACTACAGGACTCCGCTCGTCTTCCGGCTCGCGGTGCAGGTCCGTCACCCAGAAGGAATGGATGTCCCCGCCCAGGGTCACCGGATTGGCCAGGCGGCTGTTGGCCATGGCCGCGAGCAGCCGCTCGCGAGTCGCCGGATAGCCGTCCCAGCCATCGGTCCAGCGCGCCGGATCGCCATCCGGCAGGCGCTGCCGCAGGGGTGCCAGCAGGAGATCCTGGGCGATCAGATTCCAGCGGGTGGCATTGTGGCGAAAGCCATCCAGCAGCCAGCGCTCCTGCGCCTGCCCGAGCATGCTGCGCGCGGCTTCGCGCAGACCCGGGCAATTCGGGGCGACCAGCTGGCCACCGCGGGTCCTGGCCGTGGCGCAGGCCGGCTCGCTGCGGTACTGGCGACCATCGAGCAGATGGATCTCGGCCAGGTCGCCAAAGCGCCACCGGTCATAGAGGCGCAGCGCTGTGCCCTGGGTGCGCCAGCTACGCAGGGGTACGTGCTCGCGAAAGGCCTGGTAGGCCGCCTGCCGTCGCGCGGCGAAGGCGGCCAGGCTGACCTGAGGATCCGCCGACCAGGGACCGGAATAGTCGTTCTGCACCTCGTGGTCGTCCCAGGTGATGACGCTGGTGACCTTGGCGTGCAGGTACTGCAGATCGGGATCGGTGCGATACAGGGCATGGCGCCGCCGGTAGCTGGCGAGGTCCCGGGCCTCCGGCAGGCCGTGTCGGCGTACCGTCGGCAGGTGCAGGGGTACGTTGCCCTCATAGAGGTAGTCGCCCAGGAAGAGCGCCAGATCCGGCTGTTCATCGGCCATATGCCGGTAGGCACTGAAGAAGCCTTTCTCATAGTGGGAACAGGAGGCGGCCACCAGCTTGAGACGCTGCGGCGCACTGGCCGAAGGCGGCAAGGTGGTGGCCTGGCCGATCCGACTCCGATGTCCCAGGGCGGTGAAGCGATACCAGTAGGGGTGCCCCGGGAGCAGATCGACCAGGGTGATCGCCAGGCTGAAAGCCGCCTGAGGCCGCGCCTGGGCCGTGCCGCGCTGCACCACCTGGCGCAGCCCGGGATCCAAGGCGACCTCCCACTGCACCTCGACCGGGCTGCGCAGACCGCCCAGGCCATCTGCGGCCAAGGGATCAGGTGCCAGCCGTGTCCAGATGACGAAGCCATCAACGGCAGGATCGCCACTGGCAACGCCCAGGGTGAAAGGATCGGCTTGCGGTTCGCGAGCGCTGCAACCGGCGAACCAGGGCGCGCTCAGACCCAGGCCGAGCAGGCCCAGCGCTTGACGTCTCGAGGTGCTCATCCAGGCCTCCGCGAAAAGAGGCCAGGGTGGCTCAGGCAGGTGACAACAGGATGTCGCCGACCTCAGGCCAGCGGCAATTCTTCCAGGATCATGATCTGCGGCGCCTCGCTGAGCAGGCCCTCGAGATCGCTCAGCAGTTGTTTGAAGTGCGCGGTTTCTTCGTGCTCGGCGAGGGCTTCGCGACTGGCCCAACGCTCGATGAAGACATAGCGCCCCTCATGGCTCGGATCGCGATGCGGGGTATAGAAGTGGCAGGCGGGTTCGGCGCGGGAAGGCGCGACGATGGCGCGCATCGCGTTTTCGACGGCTGCAGCCTGGCCAGGCTTGGCCTGCAGAATGGCGACGATGCGGATTTCACTGGTCATGCGGGAGACTCCGAAAAGGGTGTTTCAGCATGCCGCCTGGACACCCCAAACACTACGGGGCTGATCACCCGGCCCCGGCCACGATGGCTTACTGCTTGGCTTTGACGATCTTGTCGATCACCGCGTTGCTGCGCTTGATCAGCACGTAGTCGGAACCGATCTTCACCCATTGGCTGTCTTCGCCCGGCTGTTCCAGTCCGTGCTTCTTCCAGTCCTTGATCACGTACTCATCGCGGATGTACTTGCGTGGCGCCCGGCCACCCTCTTCGAGTTCAAAGGTAGGATGATCAGGGTCGTGGGTAACAGCCTCGTCGCTCTGATTGGCATCCTTCTTGTTGACCTTGTTCTGGTACTGCGCGTTGGTGGGCTCCGAAGCCGCCTTGTCGGCGGCCGGCTTGGTCGGCGTCATGGACTCGGGCGCGGCCTGGACCTGCAGGGCACCTGCCAGGACGACGGTACCCAGAGCCAGGGAGAGCAGCGATTGCTTGATCATGGGGGTGTTTCTCCTCTGCGTTCGAGGTTTTGACCCCGCGCTCAGCGGAAAAGCTCCACGACTACCTGCGGACGCACCGTTGGCCTTACCAGCGTTCGTCCCGATCGGTCCTGCAGGATCAGCCCCCACCCTTGGCTATCGTTCACATCCTTCATGCAACGAATCCCTGGTGGCGACGACAGCTGGCGAAACCGTCTCATCTCGACGCTGGCAGTCTGGCTGGCAGGTGCCAGCGATTCCTCGACCTTTATCGGTAAGCCAGGGCTGGCGAGCCTTGCAGCACCTCAGGCAGAGTAGCCCACCTCTTTTCCGGACGCGCGCACTCATGGAACGCTGGAAGATTCTCGCCGGCCTGGTGAGCTTCACCTTTTTCATGGAAAACCTGGACGCCACGGTGATCGCCACGGCCCTGCCGCAGATGGCCCTGTCCTTCGGCCGCGATCCGGTGGATCTCAACCTGGGCATCAGCGCCTATCTGCTGGCCATCGCCGTTGGCATCCCAGTGAGTGGCTGGATCGCCGAGCGCTTCGGTCCCCGCCCGGTCTTTACCCTGGCGATCGGCGTCTTCACCCTGGCCTCGCTGCTCTGCGGGATGGCCCTGTCCCTCGAGCAGTTCATCGCCGCGCGCATCCTCCAGGGGCTCGGCGGCGCCCTGATGGTGCCCGTGGGGCGCCTGGTGGTGCTGCAGGTCACCGAGAAGCACGAGCTGGTGCGCGCCATCGCCCTCATCACCTGGCCAGGCCTGGTGGCCCCCGTGCTCGGTCCGCCCCTGGGGGGGCTGATCACCACCTATGCGGACTGGCGCTGGATCTTCTATCTCAATCTGCCGCTGGGGTTGATCGCCCTGCTGCTGGCCTGGCGCCTGGTGCCCGCCGACCTGCCGACCCAGCGCCATCCGCTGGACTGGCGCGGCTTCCTGCTGCTGGGCGGCGCCTGCGTGGCCTTCATGTGGGGCGTGGAGCGCCTCGGCCAGAACCACGGCAGCCTGGGCGCCAACCTGGCCTGGATGGGCATAGGGCTGATCCTCGGCACCAAGGCGGTGCGCCACATGACCCGGATCGAACGCCCGCTGATCGATTTTGGCACATTGCGCATCCCCACCTACCGCGCCGCCCTCCTCGGTGGCGGCCTGTTCCGCGTCACCATCGCCACGGCGCCCTTCCTGCTGCCCCTGCTGTTCCAGCTGGCCTTTGGCATGGACGCCTTCCAGGCCGGCCTGCTGCTCCTGGCGCTGTTCGCTGGCAACCTGGCGGCCAAGCCCTTCACCACCGCCACCATGCGTCGCTTCGGCCTGCGCACCATCCTGACCGTCAACGGCCTGCTCAGCGCGTTCAGCCTGCTGGCCTGTGGCCTGCTCACCCCGGACTGGCCCTTGCCGGCGATCCTGCTCCTGCTGTTCTTCAGCGGGGTGTTCCGCTCGCTGCAATTCACCGCCAGCAATGCCCTGGCCTTCGCCGACATCCCCAAGTCGCGGCTGAGCCATGCCTCCACCCTGTTCAGCACCAATTTCCAGCTGGCCATGGGCCTGGGCGTGGCCATCGCCGCCCTGCTGCTGCGTGCCTCGATGGAATGGCACGGCCACCTCGACCCGCAACTGGCGGACTTTCGGCTAGCCTTTTGCATAGTGGCCGTGCTCGGCATCCTGAGCACCCTGGATGCCTTCCGCCTGGCCCGCAACGCAGGCGATTCGGTCAGCGGCCATAGCTCTGGAAGTTGACCAGGCGGACAGGGCTCCAGCCGATGTCGATTGGGGGTTAGGGCTTACCGTCTTACCCGTGTTTACCGACCTGTTATGATGCGCGCCTTTTTCCGATCAGACCGGCGCGCACGAGGCATCCCATGCTGGAAAGACTCTTCCAACTCAAGGCCCACAACACCTCTGTCCGCACCGAACTGCTGGCCGGGGTCACCACCTTCCTGGCCATGGCCTACATCCTGTTCGTCAACCCGAGCATCCTCGGCGCCACCGGCATGGACAAGGGCGCGATCTTCGTCGCCACCTGCTTGGCCGCCGCCATCGGCTCGGCGCTCATGGGACTCATCGCCAACTACCCCATCGCCCTCGCCCCGGGCATGGGCCTCAACGCCTTCTTCACCTACACCGTGGTCCTGCACATGGGCCATACCTGGCAGGTGGCCCTAGGCGCGGTATTCCTCTCGGCGCTGATGTTCTTCATGCTGTCGATCTTTCGCATCCGCGAATGGATCATCAACAGCATCCCGCTCCCGCTGCGCTCGGGCATCGCCGCCGGCATCGGCCTGTTCCTGGCGCTGATCGCCCTGCAGACCGCCGGCATCGTGGTGGGTAATCCGGCGACCCTGGTGGGCCTGGGCGACCTGTCCAAGCCGGGTCCGCTGCTGGCCATCCTCGGCTTCTTCCTGATCGTCGTGCTCGAGGCGCGCAAGGTCACCGGCGCGGTACTGATCGGCATCCTGGTGGTCACCGTGATCGCCATCGCCCTGGGCGTCAGCGCCTTCGGCGGCCTGGTCTCCATGCCGCCGTCGCTGGCACCGACCTTCCTGCAGCTGGACATCCGGGGCGCCCTGGACGTCGGCCTGATCAGCGTCATCTTCGCCTTCCTGTTCGTCGACCTGTTCGACAACTCCGGCACCCTGATCGGCGTGGCCAAGCGCGCCGGCCTGATGGGCAAGGACGGCCATCTGCCGAAGATGGGCCGCGCCCTGATCGCCGACAGCTCCGCCGCCATGTTCGGCTCGCTACTGGGCACCTCCACCACCACCAGCTACATCGAATCCGCCGCCGGCGTTTCCGCGGGGGGTCGTACCGGCCTCACCGCCGTGGTGGTCGCGGTGCTGTTCCTGCTGGCGCTGTTCTTCGCTCCCCTGGCCGGTAGCGTGCCAGCCTTCGCCACCGCCCCGGCGCTATTCTTCATCGCCGTGCTGATGACCTCGGGCCTGGCCGAGATCGAGTGGGACGACCTGACCACCGCCGCCCCGGTGCTGGTCACCGCCCTGGCCATGCCGCTGACCTATTCCATCGCCAACGGCATCGCCTTCGGCTTCATCACCTGGACGGTCATCAAGCTGCTGTCCGGCCGTACCCGCGAGCTGAATTCGGCGCTGATCGTGCTGTCGATCCTGTTCGTCATCAAGCTGGGCTGGTTCAACGCCTGACCCCTCTCCTCGGGGCTCCGGCCCCGAGGTCTCCCCGCCTCACCCTGCTTCGGATCTACCATGTCCCAACCTTCCTTCGTTCCCGCCGACTACCAGGCTCAACTCGCCGCCAAGGCCGACCGCCTGCGCGAATTGCTGGCGCCTTTCCAGGCCCCCGAGCCGGAGGTCTTCGCCTCGCCGCTCCAGCACTACCGGCTGCGCGCCGAATTCCGCCTGTGGCGGGAGAACGAGGAACGCCACTACGCCATGTTCGCCCCGGGCGACAAGCACACCCCGATCCTCATCGAGGACTTCCCCATCGCCAGCCAGCGCATCAACGACCTGATGCCGCGGCTCAAGGCCGGCTGGCAGGCGGACGTGGCGCTGTCGTTCAAGCTGTTCCAGGTGGAATTCCTCACCACCCTGAGTGGCGACGCCCTGATCACCCTGGCCTACCACCGCCCGCTGGACACCGCCTGGCAGGCCGCCGCCGAGCGTCTGGCCGCCGACCTCGGTGTCAGCCTGATCGGTCGCTCCCGCGGTCAGCGCCTGGTGATCGGGCGTGACCATGTGGTTGAAGAACTGGAGGTGGCCGGCAAGACCTATAGCTATCTGCAACCCGAGGGCGGCTTCACCCAGCCCAATGGCACCGTCAACCAGAAGATGCTGAGCTGGGCCCACACCGCCCTGAGCGAGCGCGACGACGATCTGCTCGAGCTCTATTGCGGCAACGGCAACTTCACCCTGCCGCTGGCCAGCCGCGTGCGCAAGGTACTGGCCACCGAGGTGAGCAAGACCTCGGTCAACGCCGCCCTGCACAACCTGGCCAGCAATGGCGTGGACAACGTCAGCCTGGTGCGTCTCTCCGCCGAGGAGCTGACCCAGGCGCTCAACGAGGTCCGCCCCTTCCGCCGCCTGGCCGTCGTGGATCTCAAGAGCTACCAGTTCGGCACCGTCTTCGTCGACCCGCCACGCGCCGGCATGGACCCCGACACCTGCGAACTGACCCGTCGCTTCGAGCGCATCCTCTATATCTCCTGCAATCCGGAGACCCTGGCCGAGAACATCGCCCAGTTGCAGGACACCCACCGCATCACCTGCTGCGCCCTGTTCGACCAGTTCCCCTGGACGCACCATATGGAAAGTGGGGTATTGCTGGAGCGGCGTTGAGCATCGAGCTAGCCCGCGTGGAAAAGGCTGCGCCGTTTTCCACCCTACACCTGGTCCAAGCGCACTCTCTCCCTCGAGGATCAGGTTGGAGTGAGGGGGCCGCCAACCCGTAGGTTGGGCTGAGACGGCTCCATCGTCGAAGCCCAACAGGCCCGGGCAGCGTTGGGCTTCGCTGCGCTCAGCCCAACCTACGAGATACCGCACGCGGAAAAGGCTGCGCCGTTTTCCACCCTACGCCTGGTCCGAACGCCCCTCTCCCTCCGGGAGAGGGTTGGGGTGAGGGGACCGCTAACCCGTAGGTTGGGCTGAGACGGCTCCATCGTCGAAGCCCAACAGGTCCGGGCTGCGTTGGGCTTCGCTGCGCTCAGCCCAACCTACGAGATACCGCACGCGGAAAAGGCTGCGCCCTTTTCCACCCTACGCCTGGTCCGAACGCCCCCTCTCCCTCCGGGAGAGGGTTGGGGTGAGGGGACCGCCAACCCGTAGGTTGGGTTGAGACGGCCTTATCGTCGAAGCCCAACAGGTCCAGGCAGCCTTGGGCTTCGCTACGCTCAGCCCAACCTACCAGAGCCCTTCATGACGCTCCCTTTCCTCCTGGGAGAGGGCTGGGGTGAGGGTCGCCCTACTCGTGAAACTCCGCCACCGTCTCGCGACGGCCATAGAGGAAGGCGTCCGCCACATGGCGCAGCGGGGCCACGTCGACGTCGGAGCGATTCGCGGCGACCAACTCGGCGAAGCGGGCATAGAGACCGGCGTACTCCTGGTCCGGGCCCTGGTGGCTCAGCTGGCCGTCCAGGTACAGCTCGCTGCCGCCCTTGCTCAGGGTCAGGCGACCGCCATCGGTGTCGACGTGGATGTCCCAGGTCTGGGGACCGGTCTGCAGGAAGTCGAAGTCGGCAGCGATAGGCACCCCGGCGCTGTCGACGAAGGCCAGTTGCGCCGCCACCGGGGTCTGGCAATTGCCTGGGACCTGCAGGGTCGCCTCCTTGAGAAAGAACGGCCGCGGCAGGATGGCGGTGACGATGGACAGGGCATTGATGCCCGGATCGAAGACGCCCATGCCGCCCGGCTCCCAGATCCAGGCCTGGCCGGGATGCCAGACGCGCACGTCTTCCTTCCACTCGATCCGCACCGCCTGGATGCGCTTGCCTTCCAGCCACTCGCGCGCCGGCTGCACGCCCTGGGCATGGCGGGAATGCCAGGTGGCGAACAGCGAAAGACCAGCCGCCTCGGCCTGGCGGGCCAGGGCATCTACCTCGCTGAGGGTCGCCCCCGGCGGTTTCTCCAGCATCACGTGCTTGCCCGCCGCCAGGGCCTCGCGGGCCTGTTCGTAGCGCACCGCCGCAGGGGCGCAGAGCGACACGGCGTCGATCGCCGGACCGTTTTCGAGCAGGGCGCTCAGGCTGGGATAGTGGGCGACGCCGTCGAGCTGGGCGTTGCGGCTGGCCACGGCGACCAGCTCGTAGTCGGGATTGGCGGCGAGCGCCGGCAGGTGCTGGTCACGGGCGATCTTGCCCAAACCGACGATGGCTATTCTTATCATGATCGTCCTCGGTAGACGGTAGGAGTCCGCCGCCTAGGATCGGGCAATCATCACACCAAAGCAACAGCTTCGCGGTCGGTCTGCAGGCTCTCGCGCAACTCCAGCCAGCTGCGCAGATTGGCCCCCTCGCGGCCCTTGCGCCACATCAGCCAGGTGGTGGCCTGGGCGAAGCGCGCCTGGATCGGATGACGCTGCACCCGCTCGCGGCCGGGCAGGCTGTCGAGCATGGATTCCGGCATTAGCGCCACCCCGCCGGTGATCACACAGGCCAGCATGCTGTGGTAGGACTCGATCTCCATCACCGGTCCGCTGGGCACCCCCGCCGCGGCGTACCAGGTGTCCAGGTAGCGTCTATAGGAGCAGCCGGCACGAAAGCCGAACACCGGGCGTCCCGCCACGTCGGCCGGTGAACGCACCGGACCGAGTTCCAGCCCGGTGATCAGCACCAGCCGCTCCTCGAACCAGGGCTGGCCTTCCAGCGCCGCGTCGGGCGCCGGGCCGTCCACCAGGGCCGCGTCCAGGCGACCGGCCAGCAAGCCTTCCACCAGTTCGCCGCTGGGGCCACTGTGCACCTGCAGGTTCACCTTGGGATAGCGCTGGTGATAGCGCGCCAGCAGCCCTGGCAGATGGATGGCCGCGGTGCTGAACATGGACCCCAGGACGAAGGTACCGGCCGGCTCGCCGCCCTGCACCGCGCTGCGCGCCTCGTCGGCCAGGGCGAACAGGCGATGGGCGTAGTCCAGCATTCGGTGGCCGGCGGCCGTCAGGTGCAGCCGCTGGCGTTCGCGCAGGAACAGCTCCACCCCCAGCTTGTCTTCCAGCTGGCGCAGGCGCGTGGAGAGATTGGACGGCACCCGGTTGAGTCGCTCGGCGGCCTTCACCAGGGAACCTTCCTCGGCCACCGCCTGGAAGATGCGTAACTCTGCGAACTCCATGGATCACCACCTTTCTCTTTAGCTGAACATCTATTTCTCTATTATTCGTTTTTATTGATCAACTTCAAGGCCTAGGCTGTACTCATCCGCTCGCTATTGGAGTCCTGCGATGACCGCCACTACCCGCCTGCTGGCCTGCCTGCTGGCCCTGGCCACCGCCATGGGCATCGGCCGCTTTGCCCTTACCCCCGCCCTGCCCCACCTGATCGCCGAGGGTCAGATCGACCTCACCGGCGCCAGCCTGCTGGCCGCGGCCAACTACCTGGGCTATCTGCTCGGCGCCCTGGACGCGCTCTTCGCCCGTCGGACCCATGCGCGCCTGGTCGGGGGACTCTGGCTCTGCGCCGGCCTGACCCTGGCCTCCCTGCTGGCCGATGGCCTGGCCGCCCAGGCGCTGCTGCGCTTCGGCACCGGCCTGGCCAGTGCCTGGGTGCTGGTGATGGTGACCGGTCTGAGCCAGCCCCTGGCCGCCGAGGCCGGACGGCCACGCCTGGGCGCTCTAGTCTTTACCGGTCCCGGGGTAGGCATCCTCATCAGCGGCCTGATGGCCCTGGTCAGCAATCGCCTGGGTGGCGATTCCAATCAGCTGTGGCTGAGCTACGGCCTGCTCGCCAGCGTGGCCACCCTGGCACTGCTGCCGCTGCTGCCACGGCGCGGTCCCGCCACCCCGCTGCCTACCACCGCCGCGGCGCCGACCAAGCGCTCGCCGGCCTTCAACCGCCTGATCCTGGCCTATGGCCTGGTGGGCGTCGGCTACATCCTGCCGGCGACCTTCCTCTCGCAGATGGCCGCCAGCCGCTTCCACGGCCAGTGGCAGGCCGACCTCTTCTGGCCCGGCTATGGCCTGGCGGCAGCCCTGGGCGTGGTACTGGTGAGCCTGCGTCGCCCGGGCACCGATACCCGCCGCTGGCTGATCGCCACCCTCTGGCTGCAGGCGGCGGGTGTGCTGCTCTGCCTCTTGCCGGGCAGCCTGGCGCTGTTCCTCGGGGTGCTGCTCTGTGGCGGCCCCTTCCTCGCCTGCATGCAGCTGGTGATGCAGTACGGCCGCGAGCTGGCACCGGCCACGCCGCAACGCAACGCCGGGGTACTGACCGCCAGCTTCGCCAGCGGCCAGTTGCTCGGTCCCTTGCTCGGCGCGGTGAGCAGTCACTTTGCCGGCGACCTGCAACCGGCCCTGGTGATCGCCGCCCTGGGCCTGCTGTTCGCCGGGCTGCACCTGCGCCGCGCCAGGGCCTCGCTACAACGCTGCCTCGCCTGAATCGTTTCCGCTGCGGCCATTCGTCACAGAAGTAAAACTGGGTGGTTCCTTGTTTTGAAATGTTTCGCCGTTCCTGAGTACAGTGACCGCCGCGCCTCATAGAGGAGGCGCTTCAGGCGCTCGCCATCCACCCTACAAGGAATACAACACTCATGATGAAGGCCTCCGATCTGGTCGTTCGCTGCTTGGAAAACGAGGGTGTGGAATACATCTTCGGCATTCCCGGCGAAGAGAACCTGGACCTGCTGGAATCCCTGCGTCGCTCCTCGCAGATCAAGCTGATCCTGACTCGCCACGAGCAGTCCGCCGGCTTCATGGCCGCCACCTACGGCCGCTTCACCGGCAAGACCGGTGTCTGCCTCTCCACCCTCGGTCCAGGCGCCACCAACCTGGTCACCGCCGGCGCCTATGCCTACCTGGGCGGCATGCCGATGCTGATGCTGACCGGCCAGAAGCCGATCAAGAAATCCAAGCAGGGTCGTTTCCAGATTCTCGACGTGTGCCGCATGATGGCGCCGCTCACCAAGTACACCCACCAGTTCGCCTCCGCCGACAACATCCCGTCGCGCATCCGCGAGGCCTTCCGTCTCGCCGAGGAAGAGAAGCCCGGCTCCGTGCACCTGGAACTGCCGGAAGACATCGCCGACGAGCACACCGAAAGCCTACCGGTACCGCCGAGCCTGAGCCGTCGTCCGGTCGCCGAGGCCAAGGCCATCGCCGCCGCCGTCTCCAAGCTGGAAAACGCCCGCAGCCCGGTGCTGGTATTGGGCGCCGGCGCCAACCGCAAGATGACCGCGCGGGTGCTGCGTCAGCTGATCGAGAAGACCGGCATCCCCTTCGTCACCACCCAGCTGGGCAAGGGCGTGGTCGACGAGCGCCACCCGCGCTTCCTGGGCAACGCCGCCCTCTCCGCCGGTGACTTCGTGCACCGCGCCCTGGAGTCCGCCGACCTCATCGTCAACATCGGCCACGATGTGATCGAGAAGCCGCCGTTCTTCATGACCCGCGGCGGCACCGAGGTCATCCACATCAACTTCCGCTCCGCCGAAGTCGATCCGGTGTACTTTCCCCAGGTCGAGGTGGTCGGCGACATCGCCAACGCCATCTGGGAGATCAAGGAGCGCATCGAGGTCCAGCCCACCTGGGACTTCGACCGCCTGCTGACCATCCGCGAAGCCAACGAGGCCCATGTCGCCGAAGGCGCCACCGATGACCGCTTCCCGGTCTACCCCCAGCGCCTGGTGGCCGATCTGCGTAACGTGCTGCCGTCCGACGGCATCGTCGCCCTGGACAACGGCATCTACAAGATCTGGTTCGCCCGCAACTACAAGGCCTACATGCCCAACACGGTGCTGCTGGACAACGCCCTGGCCACCATGGGCGCGGGCCTGCCGTCGGCCATGGCCGCACGCCTGGTCCATCCCAACACGCCTATCGTGGCGGTGTGCGGCGACGGCGGCTTCATGATGAACAGCCAGGAGCTGGAAACCGCGGTGCGCCTGAAGATGAACCTGGTGGTCATCATCCTGCGCGACGATGGCTACGGCATGATCCGCTGGAAGCAGGCGCAGATGGGCTTCGAGGACTTCGGCCTGGACTACGGCAACCCGGACTTCGTCCGCTACGCCGAAAGCTACGGCGCCCAGGGCCATCGCGTGGAAAGCGCGGCGGCCTTCGCCCCGCTGGTGCAGCACTGCCTGGACACCCCTGGCGTCCACGTCATCGACTGCCCGGTGGACTACTCCGAGAACGACCGCATCCTGCACCAGGACATCAAGGAGCGCAGCGCGGCGGTCTGATCGAGTAGGTCAGTCAGGTAAGGGAACGCCCCGGCCATGAGGTCGGGGCGTTTTTGCTTGGGCCCACGACGGCGTCCCGAACGCCTCGCCGCGCCAGCCCACCCAGGTCGTCGCCATGGGCAAGCGTCTTGGTAATTGCCATGAAGGGAGGCGTCTTATCAGGCTTTCAGCACGCCTTACCTGTGAAAAAGGACGACTTTTCCTTGTATTTAGTCAAACTATTCAGCAAGTTTTATCAATAAAATCAAAAAGATACGATGTGAGATCTCCACCAGAACAGGCCGCATATCCCGGTAATTGTGCAGCCTATCGCTTGGCTTTAAACCTTCCAGCAATCGCGCCTCTATTAAGGAGACCTTAAGCACCGTCGTGGCTGTACCCCCTCATCCGCTGCTTTCCTCGGCGCGGGACCGCAATCGTCTGATTGCCCATCCGCGCCTGCAGGCGGCAGGGCGAGGTCAGGTCTTGCCCAAGGCGCCTAGGGGAATACCCGTGGTTACTCGCACAAGATGCCAAGCGCCCTTCGCGCCCACCGGCCCTGCCGGTAGCTGACGAAACAGAGGCTGCCGTAACCCTCAAGAAGACGTTGGCCCCGTGGCCGGCGTCATCCAGAGCTCCGCTATCCAGGTAGTCCAAATGCAGCAAAATGGCTGGAATGTATTAAGCAATCTCACCGTCAGGGCCAAGCTGGCCCTCGGCTTCGCTCTGCTCATCGGCATGATCCTGCTGGTGGCCTACACCGGCTGGTCGGCCACCGATACCTTGCGCGATCGCAGCGAACGCATGAACGACATCGCCGGTTACAGCACCGTGGCCCGTGACATGCGCATCGAGCGACTGGTGTACTTCACCAAGGCCGATGATGCCCAGGCGGCCAAGTGGCTCGCCGCCCTGGAAAAGACCGAAGCCCAGTTGCACGGCATCGCTCCGCATTTCAAATCTCCGATTAATCAGACCCTGCTCGACGAGGCGGACAACACCCTCAAGCGTTATCGCGACTTCTACGATCAGACGATCGCCGCCACCCGCGAGCGGGAAGCCATCCGCAAGGTCGCCAGCGCCGCAGCCGAGGCCGCCAACACCCATCTGCTCACCCTGGCTGAAGCGGCGAACGGCGAGACCGGTCGCCCCGCCGATCGCCAGCAGCTGGCGGCGCTCTTCATTGGCGTGCAGCGGATGCGAGTGGATTTCCGTGGCTATGCCACCGCACCGAACAAGGATAGCGAACAGAAGGTGCGCGACTCCGTCAACGCCGCGCTCTCCCAGGCCAAGGCGCTCGGCGCCACGGCTCTGCCGGCCGAGACCGTGCAGAAGTTGCTCGGTGAAATCTCCGGCTACGGGCAGCGCCTCGAACAACTGGTGGCAGCGCAGGCGCAGGTGGACCAGGCTCAGGGCGGCATCACCACCACCATCACCACCCTGCTCTCCATCGCCGACAAGCTCACCGCCATCCAGCAGGAATTCCGCGCGGCCGACGTGGCCAATGCCCGCCAGTTGCTGTTGATCTGGCTGGCAATCGCCATCGCCCTGGGCCTGGCCTGTGCCTGGCTGATCACCCGTTCCATCGTCAAACCCTTGCAGGACACCGTGGCGCTAGCCGAAATGGTCGCCAGCGGCGACTTCACCCATCAGCAGCAGGTCACCCGTAAGGATGAACTGGGCGCCCTGCAGACCAGCATGCAGCGCATGACCGGCAACCTGCGGCGTCTCATTGGCGAGGTGCGTGACGGTGTCGTCCAGGTAGCCAGCGCTGCCGAGCAGTTGTCTGCGGTCACCGAGCAGACCAGCGCTGGCGTGCAGTCGCAAAAGGTCGAGACCGACCAGATCGCCACCGCCATGCAGGAAATGACCGCCACCACCCACGAGGTGGCGCGTAACGCTGGCGAAGCGGCCAAGTCCGCGCTGGACGCCAGTTGCCAGGCCCAGCAAGGCGATCTATCGGTCAGCAAGGCAATCGACCAGATCGAGCTGCTGGCCCGGGAAATGGCGTCGACCAAGGCGGCCATGGCCACCCTCCGTGGCCACGCCGACAGCATTGGCGGCGTGCTCGACGTGATCAAGGCGGTGGCCGAGCAGACCAACCTGCTGGCGCTCAATGCCGCCATCGAAGCCGCCCGTGCCGGCGAGGCGGGACGCGGCTTCGCCGTGGTCGCCGACGAGGTCCGCGGCCTGGCCCAGCGTACCCGCTCCTCGACGGACGAGATCGCCCAGCTCATCACCGGTCTGCACCAGAGCACCGACCGCATGGCGACGGTGCTCGA